>JBAZLT010000308.1:0-2945 GCA_041650115.1 Dehalococcoidia bacterium
GCGCCGCAGCAGTAGGTTTCCGCGCCATGACCTCCACTTCCAGCCCCGGTTTCAGCCTTCAACAGGAGGGCATCTCATATATGTCCGGCGCCGAGATGCCCGCCGTTATCGTAAACATCATGCGGGCCGGGCCCGGACTCGGTAATATCGGGGGAGCGCAGGGCGACTACATGCAGTGCACACGGGGCGGCGGGCACGGCGACTACTATCTGATCAACCTGGCGCCGTCCACCGTTCAGGAGATGATGGACCTGACCATGCTGGCCTTCGAGCTGGCCGATAAATACCGCAATCCCACACTGGTTATAGCCGACGGCTTTCTGGGGCAGGCCATGGAGCCTGTGGTCATGCGTGACCGCGTTAAGAGATTCCCGGAAAAGAAATGGGCTATAACGGGCGCCAAGGGCAGGCCCAAAAACCGGATCAATTCCTTTGAGATGAATCCCATTGATCACCCCAGACGGATCAAGCTGCTGCTGGATAAATTCGAGAGGATGCGGATTAACGAGGTGCGTTACGAAGCCCTCAATACAGAGGATGCGGATATCATACTGGTCGCCTACGGCAGCGCAGCCAGGTCCGCCATCAGCGCCATGAAGACGGCCCGCAATAATAAGCTCCGCGTGGGCCTCATCCGTCCCATCACCGTGTTCCCCTTCCCCTATCAGCCGCTGGCCGATCTGGCCGAGAGGGGATGCAAGTTCGTGGTGGCCGAGATGAGCGGGGGGCAGATGCTGGAGGACGTCAGGATAGCGGTGGGAAACCAGAATGAGATAAAGTTGGTGAATACCTACGGCGGTGTGCCGCTGGAGGCCGACCCTATATTTGAGGCCATCGATTTATTGATGTAGTAATTTCTATGAGCAAAACAGAGATGGATGATTACGATAATGTGATTTTTGCCCGGCCGGACATCATGGTCGACCGTCCCACGCACTTTTGCCCGGGATGCGGCCACGGTATTATTCAGCGTCTGGTAGGGGAGGCTTTGCAGGAGCTGGACCTTCTGGAGAAGGCCATATGCATCGGCTCCATCGGATGCACTGTGACCGCCTACGAGTATTTCAAGGTCGACGGCATGGAAGCGCCCCACGGGCGCGCGCCGGCCGTGGCCACGGCCATCAAGCGCTGCAGGCCCGACCTGGTGCCCTTTGCCATACAGGGCGACGGTGATCTGGCCTCCATCGGCGCCGGTGAGATAGTACATGCAGCCGCCAGGGGAGAGAAGATCACCATAATTTTCGCCAACAATGCCACTTACGGCATGACCGGCGGGCAGCTCGCGCCCACCACATTAATGGGAATGTACACGGCGTCCACTCCCGGCGGCCGCACCGCCGAACAGTCGGGTTACCCTATCAGGATGAGCGAGATGCTGGCTACGCTGGACGGCCCCGCCTACATCGCCAGGGTGGCCGTGAACAGCCCGGCAAACATACGCAAGGCCAAGAAGGCCGTTGAGCTGGCCTTCCGCACACAACTCGCCGGTCTGGGCTTCGCCATGGTTGAAATCCTCTCCATGTGCCCCATCAACTGGAGAGTTGAGCCTGTGAAGGCGCCCCAGTGGATGACGGACAACATGATACCGCAGTTTCCACTGGGTGAGTTCAAGGTCTTACCGGGGGTTGATGCATTGAGGAAGGGGGACAAAAGTTGAACTGGGAGATAACCATTTCCGGGTTCGGCGGGCAGGGCCTGCTCTTCATCGGGAGGCTGCTCATGGAATCAGCCTTTAGAGCAGGCCTGGAAACAACCTGGCTGCCTTATTACAGCGGTGAAAAGAGGGGCGGGATGTGCTCCTGCTTCGTGAATATCTCGGACGAAAGGATCGGTTCCATCTTTATCACGCATCCCGATATCGGCGTGGCGATGAACCCGGCTGCCATGAAAATGCTGGAGCCCGCGGTCAAGACCGGCGGGCTGCTGGTGGTCAACACCTCGCTGATAAAAACGAAGTCCAAGCGACACGACATCAAGGTCGTCTATGTACCTACCGTTGAGATTGCCAAAGAGCTCGGCGATGAGTCGGTAGGCAACCTGATCGCACTGGGCGCAATCATCGCCAACACGGATGTCGCCACTACATCCAGCATCATCAAAGTACTCAACCAGATGCTCTCCAAAGACAAACGGCAGCTCGAATTGAACAAGGCTGCCCTGCTCAAGGGCTGCGAGTACAGCTAAGTCAATCTGATCGCCCTGCAAAAGCTCTCATCCACTCTTAACCTGTAAAGTATCACGTCTGAAATTGATTATTGCCCCACGCGGATTTAAAATTAGCTTTAGTCTTGCTCGGTATTACTGCGTACCCCTGATCATAATAAGGAGGCATCCATGGTCACTAAAATAAAGGGGATCGGAGATCTATTCAAGGAAGTTATTGATAAGGGGCTATGTACCGTGTGTGGGGCCTGTGTGGGTGATTGCCCGTACGTTGTCTTTTACCGGGGTAAGATACGCATGCTGGACTTATGCAACAGGACGGAGGGCCATTGCTACGAGTATTGTCCCCGCACGTTCACCGACCTGGATGCCATAAGCACTAAGATCCACGGTACGCCTTACACGGGAGATGAGATCGGAACTGCCAGGAAAGTCCTCATGGCCAGGGCCGGCGACAGCAAAACCAGGACAAAAGCCCAGTACGGAGGCACTGTCAGTGCGCTGCTGTCCCTGGCATTGGATAATGGTTTAATCGACGCAGCTATCCTGTCCAAAAACACCGACGATAAGCTGCCAGCCGGATTCGTTGCCCGCTCATCAGCGCAGGTGTTGGAGGGAGCCGGGTCCAACTACATGGCTTATCCTGCCCTGGAAGCTCTCAACAGGATACCCCGGGATAGTAAGGACAGGCTCGGCATAGTGGTTACGCCCTGCCAGGCAATCGCCCTGGCCAAAATGAAGGTAAGCCCACCGTCTCAGCGTGTAAGCATGGAAAATGTGCG
>JBAZLT010000309.1:0-2921 GCA_041650115.1 Dehalococcoidia bacterium
TTCGAGGATTTGACCGGCGGCAAGTTGATCGAAGGCTACGGCATGACGGAGGTAACCGCTGCTATTACACTGGGTCCGGTCGAGGGAAAATGGACGCCCGGATCGGCCGGTATTCCTCTGCCTGATGTTATTCTACGTATCGTGGACGTTGAAACGGGGGAGAAAGACATGCCGCTGGGGACGGAGGGTGAGATCATCGCCAGGTGCCCTCAGATGATGGTGGGTTACTGGAACAGGCCGGAGGCCACGGCGGAGATGATCCGCAACGGTTGGCTGTATACCGGGGACATCGGCTATCTCAACGATGAAGGTTGCCTCTTCATCACATCGCGCAAAAAGGAATTGATCAAGCCCGGCGGCTTCCAGGTCTGGCCGCGCGAGGTTGAAGAGTGTATAAGCACCTATCCCAAGGTGGCAGAAGTGGGAGTGGCGGGGATCCCCGATGCGTACCAGGTCGAGGCCGTCAAGGCCTGGGTGGTGCTGCGCCAGGGAGAGACGGCCACGCCCGAGGAGATACAGGCGCATTGCCGCGAGAAACTTATTGCCTACAAGGTGCCCAAACATGTTGAGTTCAGGTCGGAGTTGCCCAAAACAATGGTGGGCAAGATACTGAAACGTGTACTGGTTGAGGAGGAGATCGCCAGACAAAAAGCTGCGAAGTGATGCTGCGAAAGGGTAATTAGGCGTTGGACGCTTAATCATAATAACAAATCAAAGGAGGTTCTTAATCTTGTCCGACAAAAGATGGTTAAAAAACTATGACAAAGGGGTTCCCGCTTCGCTGGAGCCCTATCCGCAGAAGACGCTCGTCGACTATGTGGATGATGCGGTGAAAGAGCATCCCGATTATCCCATGGTGCTGTTCAAGAAGAGGAAGATGTCATATGCTGAGATACAGAAGCTCAGCGATGAGTTCGCGGCTGCCCTGGTGGCCAAAGGCGTCAAAAAGGGAGACCGCGTAGCCCTGATCATGCCCAATTGCCCCCAGGCCATCATCTGCCGTTGGGGGGCGTGGAAAGCCGGCGCTATCCTGGTACACATGAATCCCATGTACACGGAGTCCGAGCTCGAACATGCGCTCAAGGATTGCGGCGCCGAGACTGTAGTGGTACTGACCCTGTTCTACAACACGGTCAAGAAGCTGCAGGCGAGGACCAAACTGAAGCTTGTTATAGCTACCAGCATCAAGGATTACCTTCCCCCCGTGCTCAAGGTGCTGTTTACGCTGGTCAAAGAGAAAAAGGAGGGCCATCGCATCGCGTTGCAGCCCGGCGATTTCTGGCTGACCGATGTGATTAAAGCGCAGGCCGGGGCGAAACGGCCCGACGTCAAGGTGCTGCCCGGCGACGATGCCCTGATTCTCTTCTCCGGGGGGACAACCGGCACTCCCAAGGGCGTGGTGGGAACGCACCATTCACAGGTAATAACGGGCCTGCAGTTCAGTTCCTGGTTCGGTGAGATAGTCGAGCCATACAAGGACGTGATGATGCTGGTGCTGCCGCTTTTCCACTCATTCGCTACATATGCGGTGATGAGCACAGCTGTCGTCGGGCATGCAGCCATGTCGCTGGTGCCCAACCCGCGCGACCGCGACGATGTGGTTGCCACCATCAACCACGACAAGCCGTCGTTCTTCCCCGCTGTACCCGCCATGTTCATCGCACTGCTGGAGCATCCGGCGGTCAAGGCGGGAAAAGTGGACTTCAGCTCGATGAAATGCTGCAACTCGGGCGCGGCCCCGCTGCTGTATGAGACAAAGAAACGCTTTGAGGACCTGACCGGCGGACGTATCGTGGAAGGTTACGGGCTGACCGAGTCCACCATGGCCTGCTGCTGCACTCCTTTCCGAGGAACATGGAAGCAGGGCTCTGTGGGAATGCCGCTCCCGGACGTTATCATCAGGATCGGCGATATCGAGACCGGCGAGGGCGATATGCCAGCCGGAAAAGAGGGTGAGATCGTGTTCAACGCTCCGCAGCTGATGAAGGGCTACTGGAACAGGCCCGAGGAGACCAAGGAGATGCTGCGCGACGGCTGGCTGTATACGGGTGATGTCGGTTATATGGATGATGACGGTTACGTTTTCATCACGTCGCGTAAAAAGGACCTGATCAAGCCCAGCGGATTCCAGGTATGGCCGAGGGAAGTTGAAGAGGTCATCAGCAGCCATCCGGCGGTGGCCGAGGTCAGCGTCGCCGGCATTCCCGACGCCAAGCAGGGCGAAGCTGTCAAAGCCTGGGTGGTGTTGGAGGCCGGAAAGACGGCTACGGCGGAGGAGATACAGGCATGGTGCAAGGAGAAGCTGGTCGCCTACAAGATACCCAAGTTCGTGGAGTTCCGCAGCGACCTGCCTAAAACAATGGTGGGCAAGGTGCTGAGAAGGGTCCTTCAGGAGGAAGAAGCGACCAAAAGCAAGAAGTAATTGCGTGAGTAAAGCGGTTCCCGGCCTGACGGCCGGGGACCGCTTGAAAATACAGTCACGGTATAAAATATTATATTTGGAGGTTGTTGCATGGCAGAGTATCGCTGGTTAAAAAATTACGATCCCGGTGTTCCGAAAACACTTGAACCCTATCCGCAGAAGACGCTCCTTGACTATACGGATGAGGCTGTCAAAGAGCACCCCGACTATCCCATGGTGCTGTTTAAGAAGAGGAAAATGTCTTATGCTGAGATCCAGAAACTTAGCGACGAGTTTGCCGCGGCCCTGGCGGCCAAGGGTGTTAAAAAGGGAGACCGCGTGGCACTGATAATGCCCAATTGTCCGCAGGCCATCATCTGCCGCTGGGGGGCATGGAAGGTCGGCGCCATACTGGTACATTTAAATCCGATGTATACGGAAAGCGAGCTGGAGCATGCTCTCAAGGATTGCGGGGCGGAGACCGCGGTCGTCCTGACGATGTTCTACAAGAATTTTAAAA
>JBAZLT010000310.1:0-2906 GCA_041650115.1 Dehalococcoidia bacterium
GTTCTGCGGCTCCAACGGTGGCAATCATAAATGATTATAGCTGGTGTTACGGGAACCATAGGAACGGGTAAAAGCACGGTTGCCCATATGTTCGAGGAACTGGGCGCATTCGTGATAGACCACGACAGGATATCGCGCGAAGTGGTCGAGCCGGACAAGCCCGCGTGGCAGGCCATCGTTGATTCCTTCGGCCGGGAGGTCTTAAACGAGGACCGCAGCATCAACAGGCAGGCGCTGGCGGATATAGTATTCAAGGATAAGACCAGGCTGCACCTGCTCAATTCCATCGTCCATCCCGCCGTGCTCAACGAGGACCAGAGGCTGGTGGAGGAAAGGAGGCGCGTCGATCCCGAAGGTTTGATCATCAAGGACGTCCCGCTGCTGCTGGAGGCGGGCCCTGATATCGCTCACCTGCTGGTGGAGAAGATCATCGTGGTGTTCGCCTCTCCAGAGGTACAGATCAAACGGCTGATTGCCAGGGGCGTTGCCGAGGAGGATGCCCGCAACAGGATAAAGACGCAGCTTCCGGTCAGCGACAAAACGAGGTACGCCGATTTCGTTGTCAACAACGATGGGACGCTGGAAGAGACGAGGCAGCAGGTGAAAGATATCTACGCCAGACTCATGTCCCAATCATCGTGATAAAGGTTTTGCCCTGCAGAAAACGCAATGATATAATATCTCGCTTGCCCCGCGTAAGGGCAAAGAACCGCAAGTGTGATCATTCCTCGGTAGCTCAACGGTAGAGCGGGCGGCTGTTAACCGCTAGGTCGTAGGTTCGAATCCTACCCGAGGAGCCAAATCCTCTTTATTGATTGTTTACCTAATGCCACGTGTCCCGAGTCACGGGCAGTCTTACCATGAGTAGTTGTAGGCAATTACTTAAAGTGATAAAAATCCGCAGTGAGGAGAGCTGAATCATGGACCCCGTTGTTCTTACAAACTTGATACTCTGTATCATCATACTCGGCATGGGCATCTGGGAATATATCAGAACCGGATCGCGGGTGGAATTATACGTCGGTATTGCTTTCGGCCTGTTCGGAGTTTCACACCTGCTGAGTCTGCTCGGATTGTCAGCGGGGCTGACCGTGTTGCTCATTGCCATTCGCACTCTGGCATACCTGCTCGTAATATTCGGTCTGTATACAGCGATCGCCAGGAAGAAAAAACAGGCTTGAGCAACCTGTCAATGGATTTATTGCCAACCCTGAATTGAAATCGGTATTTTACAGTCTTATAATCAGTAACCAAATTGTGAGGTGATGGTATGGGCAGGCGCATTTCGGCTTTAGTACTGGCACTCATTCTCGTTACAGTATTCGTTCTGGCGGCATGCGGCAGAATCGATGCCGGCATTCATACAACATTTAAACCCTCCGGCCTGATAGTCCAGAGTATCTCCCTGACGGGAAGCGGGCAGATGGGGACTTCGCTCTCCAACGCTTTTCCCCTGCAGACCTATATTACCAGCGGTTGGCTGATCAATGTTGCCAGCGAGGGCGGCTCCACTACCGTATCGGCGACCAGGGTCTTTCGCAAGGACGATATCAGCAATATAATGGCTGTATTCCTCAAAAGCGATCGGGGCGCTTCGGGCATTAAAAATCCGGTTTTCACCATAACGGATAATTTCTTCATCAAATACTACTCCTTATCCTTTACCATACCTCCCATGACGCCTGATACAATCGATACCGGGGCAGGAGAGCAATGGGCCAAGCTGGGAGAAGCTGCGCTGGACTCCATGTTCAGTTTGACCTGGTCCATAACACTGCCGGGACAGATCACCGCAACTAACGCCGACTCCTACCAGCGGGACACCGCTACCTATAATTTCAAATATTCCACGCTGAAAAATGGACGTCAGGTCATGGTGCAAAGCAGGTATGTGGACTGGCCATTGATACTGATAGTCCTGGGCGGAGTGGTGGTCGTGGTACTGATTATCGTTTTCGCCACGAAGCCTAAGCCGGCGATTAAAGGTGATAAACCAGCGGCTGGCAGCTCAGCGCAGCCGCCTTCGCCGCCGCCTTCGCTACCTTCTTCACCGTCTGATAAACCGGTGGGATGAATGACAAAGGGCCGGCATTTAAATGCCGGCCCTTTTCTCTACTATATCTTGCTGTTATTTGAGTTCCATGGATTCCGCGACCAGCTCCGCGATATCCTTGGCAAACAGTGTTTCCTCCGCGCCCTTAGCCTTGATGGCGTCGGTGAACATCTGCACGCAGTATGGACAGGCTGAAGCTACGATGTCCGCGCCGGTCTCCATGACCTGGTCGATACGAACCTCGCTGATGCGCTTGCCGATGCGCTCTTCCATCCAAAAGCGCCCGCCTCCAGCGCCGCAGCAGAAACCTTTATTGCCTGAGCGTTCCATCTCCAGGATCGGCAGCTTGCTGATTGACTGCAGCACATGACGCTGCGGTTTGTAGATATCGTTGTGCCTGCCCAGGTAGCAGGAGTCATGGTAGGTAATCCTGTTTTCCTTCATCACTGCAGGCTTGATCTTTCCGTCTGTGATGAGCTGGGAGATAAAGGTGCTGTGATGTATGATTTCAAAGTTGCCGCCGAACTGCGGATACTCATTCTTGAGCGTATTAAAGCAGTGAGGGCACATGGTGATGATCTTCTTGATATTGTAGCCTTTGAACTGCTCGATGTTATTGGCGGCCAGAGTCTGGTACAGATACTCGTTGCCCAGCCTCCTGGCAGGCTCGCCGCAGCACATCTCCTGAGCGCCCAGTATGCCGAAGCTGACGCCGGCGGCCTTAAGTATTTTAGCCGTGGCAATGGCGATCTTGGTGCTCCTCTCCTCCAGTGATGCAGCGCACCCTGCGAAGAAAACATACTCTACATTGGGCTCTTCTGAAAGCTGTTTGATATCAAGGCCGGCGTCCAGT
>JBAZLT010000311.1:0-2905 GCA_041650115.1 Dehalococcoidia bacterium
TCGAATAGGGAATATGTTGTCGCACAAGGATAGTTGTGCACCGGTTTTTCCAAGCGATTCAGATCATCACCCAGCGCGGAAAAGAGCGGGAATAAGCGTCTGAACTTCGGAGAGCACCTTGTTTGCTGTCAGGGCTTTTACCAGGAAAGGACTCAACTGCTGATCCCATTCGCGCCGCGCCGTCTCGACCAGCTCGGGACTGACAAGCTCATCGGGCGAGTGGAAAGCCACATTTCTAACTTTACACTTTTTCACAAACAGGTCTGGGATACCGGTCAACTTTTCCCGGCTGAGGATATACCAAAGGTCGTAATAATCACGGCACACGCGGCTGGCTCCCCAACCTCGCTCCACCAGCTTCTGCCGGCTCTGCAGCAGGGCGCGCAGCTTTTCGGCTACGATCTCATCCAACTCATACCCCAAAATGTTCGTATCGATCTTTTCCCCAAAGCCATGCAGGATGGGATGCTCCCAGACTTCCAGGAGCACAGGCTCATCCACAGTGATCTCGACCTTCAGCCGGCACAAAGCCTGGCGCTGGTCCGGGAAGCGGACCCGGACTGTATATGCCATCTGGTCTCCTGGATGGGGTAGACGCAGGGTCAGCGGTTCGACCTGGATATCGAAGGGTCCCCTTTCCTGTAGCAGACTGGCCATACGATCTACAGCAGCCTGGAGAAGTTCATTTCGTTTTGGAAGTACTCCCAACTTGAGGGTGGAATAATCCAGGTCTTCAGAAAAACGGTAGTTGGGATAATACAACTTCTTGAGCGCCGTTCCACCTTTCAGGACGATCTTCTCTCCCAGGCCGGCTGTCTGCGCGATGGCAGCCAGCAGGTAGCTGATGGCGTAATCCTTCTGGACGATTTCCAGATCCACGCTTTGCTCCCTGGCCATGGTTTTCAGTATCTGGCTGATATTGGGCATATCACTTGCTCCTTAAGTTTTCAACGACCTGCCAGCGCTCGTTCAAAATGGCCGATGCCGGCGTGCGTGGATCGAGCAGGGTCTTATTGCGGACCGGCACCTGCTGTAAGGGGCTGAGCAGGTTTTGCTCAACGCCCAACTGCTCCAGGCACCAGCCCAGCCGCTTGATGACCGCTCCAACCTGATAATCGACGCCGTAGCCGACCAACTTCGGCAGGTTCAACCTGGGCAGGATCTCTTCCAGAATGCCCAACGCTGCCGGCAGGCCGCCGAACACTTCCGGCCGGGCAACCAAGTCGAGGGCAGTCCGCTCGGCATCGGTGATCGCGACCTGGTTCCAACTGCTGACCCAGATCTTCTGGTGGCCAAAGAAGGCCCGCGGCTGGATATGGATGATCTCCACTTCCACGCCGGCCGCTTTCCATACCACCCGACCACGCGGCCGGTAGGCCTTGCCCTGGCGCATTTCCGGGGTCACGATCTTGCGCGGTACGGAGATCTGCACCATGCGAGGCACCTGAGTGGTGAAGCCATGGTGGGCAAGGGCGGACCAGTGACTGATCACAGATGACTGGATGAGGGCGGCTGCAACCGCAAAGGGATGTACTTCCACTCCGGGCGGCGGATTCTTGAGAACATACATGCCGCGCTTGAGCGGCTCCAATCGACCGGACCGGATCAAGGCGCTCACCGTCCAGCGGAGCCGGGAGCGGGGGAGCGTCCTATCAGCCAGGTCTTCGAGCTGATCAATACCAAACACCGGCCCGAACTGCTGTATAGCAGCTTCGAGCAGGCGTAAGCCGTTGACATGGGCATAATTCATCGTATCGCTCATAATATAAATTATACTACGATAATATGCTAATAGCAAATTTACGTAGTATATTTTATTGCACGTTCTGACCCTGCTCTTTTTCGTAATTCGGCACTGATCGCAAAAAAGTGCCGAAATACGAGGGATGTCAAAGCCGCCAAACTCTATCGTTGCTACAGCCAACCAGGCCCTCTCTTTTGGACAGTCATCGGGCCGCAACCTGTACGTCGAGTATACTCCATGCGTCGCACAATATTAGAACATTTGTTATAATTACGGCATGAAAGTCGAACCAGTGGTGGAGCACATCAAGGTACTACCCTATCCCCTGGACACGGTGGATGTCGCCCTGGCTCTTGTTTTCCGCGATACGTTTGATACCCGTCATAAACGCACTGAAGAACTTCCAGGAAAATTGATCATCTACCAGGTGATCGATGAACGCCGGAAACGCTGCCTGGGAGAATGTGGGGAGATCCGGATCCAGTTCTTATCCTTTGCACAAGCCCGTCTCTCGATAGAAGTCTATCCTTGCTTTGAAGAAGATGTTTTCCGCTTCTACGAACCATCCAGCCGGACTTCTGCTCGCCTGGCTTACGCGCAGTGGGATAGTGAATTGCGGCCGATGCGCAAGGAATTCCTGAACGACCTGTGCAGCCGGTTGATCAAGGACTTGGAGGCATGTGGACCAGTCCACTCTGACATCAAACTGCCCCCTGCCAACCAGGCCGGCAAACCCGAACTGGAGCTTGAAGAAGCCACCCTGCGGATCAGCCTGGCAATGCTTGAAAAGCACCTCAAAGCGCAGGATGCCGGCATGACACGGGGTGAAGTGGTGGTTCTCGCCCAGGAAAGACTCGCCATTCTGACCACGATCAATAACATCAAGGATGGCATCCGGCGACTGAAAGATGCAGAGTGGGAGAATGACGAATCCCTTCTGGCAGCCGCGCGGGATCAATTGCAGGCCTGGCTTGCCAGGTTGGCATTTTAATCCCTCGGCAGGTTCTTTTTTTATTGATATACTTATTGTGTCAGACAATATCGATGACATAGACACGACATCCTTGGAGAGAAAAGAAAAATGACTTTTTCCCGCCAAATCCTCCGGCTACGATGGGGCCAGAATTCTTTCTGGAGGCATGTCGATGGTTTTCCGCATCC
>JBAZLT010000312.1:0-2902 GCA_041650115.1 Dehalococcoidia bacterium
ACATCCGGGGTTATACTGTAAGATTTATCGGGCCTTAATCCGGTCTATTTTCTTCATAAGGACTTGCCGATGAGTTTACGCGTAAAAAAAACACTGCTCTTCATCCTGCTGACCTTCTTCGTCGACTGGACGCTCGTTTTCCTTTACATCACGCTGGGCGGCAAGGTCGACAGCCTGGGCATCGTGCTGCTGGCTTCGCTATACATGTTTGTTCCCATGGTAGTGACGATTATCGTGCAGAAATCCATCTTCAAGCAGCCGCTGGCCGGACCGATGGGCATATCCTTCAAGTTCAATCCATGGTTCTTCGTGGCATGGTTCCTGCCTCCCATAATCGCCTTCGCCGTCATGGCAGTCAGCCTGCTCATGCCGGGGATAACCTTCTCACCCGATATGTCCGGCTTTATCGACCAGATGGCCGCCTCACTCACCCCTGACCAGGTGGCCCAGGTAAAGGAGCAGCTGGCCTCCATGCCGGTTCATCCCATCTGGCTGGTGCTGGTGCTGGCCCTCATCTCTGGAACGACCATCAATGCGATACTGGGATTCGGCGAGGAGCTGGGCTGGCGCGGATTCCTGCAAAAAGAGCTGTCCATCATGGGCTTCTGGAAGTCATCCGCATTGATCGGATTCATTTGGGGCGTATGGCATGCGCCTCTGATCCTGCTGGGACTGAATTACCCGCAGAACCCGCAGCTCGGCGTGCTATTGATGATCGTCTGGACCATGCTGATGGCGCCCCTCTTCAGCTATATCCGCCTCAAGTCGCGCTCCGTCATCGCCGCCTCGATCTTTCACGGCACCATCAACGCCGTGCCCGGCCTTGCTGTTATACTTATATCCGGGGGAAACGAGCTGACCGTCGGCCTGACCGGGCTGGCCGGGGGCATCGTTTTCGCCCTGGCCGATATATTGCTCTTCATCTATGACCGGTTCGTCACCAGGGAAAAGGTCGGTACTATCTTGAGACAGATGTCTACGGAGCCGTGAATGCAGCGCGGAGGATTGATCGAACATCTACCTCCACCGCTCCTCAAACTGGCCCTAGCCGCCGACAGGCTGGCCGCTAAATCCGGATCGCGAGTTTACCTCGTGGGCGGCATCGTGCGCGACCTGATGCTGGGCCGTCCGTGCATAGATATCGACCTGGCAGTTGAGGGAGACGCTGTAAGCCTGGCGCTGCAGATGGCGGAGAAGCTGGGCGCACGGCCGACCGTCCACAGGGCCTTCGGCACGGCATCGCTTAAAATCGACGGCTTCAGCGTGGACCTGGCCACCTGCCGCAGCGAGACCTATCGCCGCCCGGGCGCGCTTCCCCGGGTCAGACCCGGCGATCTCCAAGACGACCTCAAGCGCAGGGACTTCACCATCAACGCCATGGCCGTCAGCATCAATGAACCTGACAGGGGTGCACTGACCGATCTTTTCGGCGGAAAAAGGGACCTCTCTCAGGGTTTGGTGCGCGTCCTGCATGATAAAAGCTTCCAGGATGACGCCACGCGCATGATGCGGGCGGTGCGTTACGAGCAGCGGCTGGGCTTCAAGCTCGAGCGCGGCACTGCCGGGCTGCTCAGGAGCAGCCTGGATATGCTGGATACCATCAGCGGAGACCGTTTAAAGAACGAGCTGCTGCTCTGGCTTAAAGAAGAGGATTGCCATAAGGTTTTACACCGGGCCTCCCGGCTCGGTATAACCGGCAAACTGCATCCCGCCCTCGCGTGGAGCCGGGAAATCAACCTGGCCTTCAGACGGGCAGCCTCCCTGGATAAAATCAATGCGCCGGTGCTATATTTCTGCCTGCTTGTGCAGAACCTGAACGAAGACCAGCTGTACGAGCTGCTGGGACGGCTCAATTTGACCGGCAGCCGGCTGGACCTGCTGAGCAGCCAGTCGCTGCAGCTCAGGGACAGGTTTGAAGCGCTCACCGTTCAAAACGTCACGAGATCAAAAATCTACGCGGCTCTGCGCGAGTACGATGTGGTGGCCGTGCAGGCCGCCTATTGCTGCGCTGCCGCTCCCGGCCTGCGGCATAACCTCCAACTTTATCTGGACACGCTCCGCCATGCCAGGACCCTGCTCAGCGGCAGCGACCTGCTGAAAATGGGCCTGCGCCAGGGTCCGAAGCTGGGCGCCATTCTTAATAAGCTCCTGGCTGCCAGGCTGGACGGGAAAGTGAGGACCCGGGCAGACGAGATCAAACTGGCGCGGCGGCTGGCCGGCCTTTAAAATCGCCAGCCGTTCAGCAGCACAGGCACCTGGTGGCCGATGATGCAGATGATGATGGCGCGCGGCACCTTGCCGCACCAGGCGGCCAGCATAAATTTCCACCACTTTATCTTGAGCGCGCCGGCAGCCAGTCCCATCAGGTCGAACGGTACGATGGGAACCAGCGCCACCCCGAAGACGGCCCAGACCCCGTAGCGCTGCATCCAGCCCACCGCCTTCTGATAGACCGGCAGTCTCTCGTCGACCACTATTTTCTCGCCCGCGTAGCCGACCCAGTACGACGTCATCTCTCCAATGGCGTCGCCGGTTCCGGAGGCCAGCCCCACCAGCAAAGGGTTCCATATCGTGGCGGCGGCGAGCATTATGGCCGAGCTTGGAGTGGGAACGAAAATGGTGCAGCTGCCAATCAGGCTGACCACGAAAACTACCAGATAGGCCAGCCATCCGAAGCTTTGTAGCGAGATACTGAAAACGTCACGGAAATAGAAGAGCAGGAAGGCGATCGCGGCGGACAGGGCCAGCATGCCCAGCAGAAGCAGCCCTTCCTTGAGCCACTTGATCCACCAGCCTGCAGGCCTGACGGTTCTATCAGCCAATATCCCGCCTTCCTACCGGCGTTACAATGTGCGACTCCATGCGCTGCGCCAGCAGGCCGGCATGGATATCGGATGCCTGT
>JBAZLT010000313.1:0-2894 GCA_041650115.1 Dehalococcoidia bacterium
TAAACAGGATGGGAATGGGGCATCACATTAAGGCGTTCAGTGGTGGGGACGAAGCCCCGCAGCCATAATTGGCCGCGTGTGTGCGTCCACCATTGGCCATTGCCGGCCTTGATTATGCGCATGAGGGTTTGAGCACTGAAAATGTCGTGCGTGTAGGCCTTAAGGTCATCCACCTGCACACACCCGCGCCCCTGGGTGTCACAAGCCCGCGCCAGCAGCCACACGCGTAGGATGTTGCTCTTGCCAGCCCGCTGTGCTGCCTGACATAGTTCAGGCTGTACCTTTATCTGCCGCCCATCACCCATTAAACCCTCTAACCATCTTAAATAAAACACGCCTAGCCCGATGTGGATCCTTACCCGGTAAAGATAGGCGCTTCCAGCCCGGCTAGGCGTGTACAGAACCCTATATAATTAAAAAGATCCAATCATCGAGCCAGAAACAGATGCCATCTTTACCGGAGATACTACTATTATAACACATTCCGCTGGAAAAGCAACCATTATTTATCATCTGCAAGACGGAAGCCTCTCGATTTTGTCGTCCTCTTTGACATAGTTGCTTATATCGAGAGTATATCCAATATCGTCCAGCCTCTTTATCACCGTTCCTATGCTTACTCGGTAATCGTAAGAGCGGTCCATATTGATGACCGAGTGTTTCCTTCGCATCAGCAATCCCTTGCTCACCATCTTGTTGAGCCTGCTCCTTACCGAATCAATAGAGTTAGCCATACATTCACAATAAATATCGCAAGCCGTTTTGTGTAGCCAGCCGTGTGTTGGCTCGATCCCAGGGAAACGCCCCTCCCTCAGCCCTTCATCATAAAAGGCCTCGAAATCATCGTCCTTGTAGGTATCATACAGCAGCCTGTCCAGGATCAAGGCCATCAACTGATCGCCCGTAATGGCAAATAAATCCTCCCTTAGAACCGCAAACCTGGGTTTTCTATTGTACATTTTGAACTCCTTTTATTTCCTATTTTCGAGACCAATAATAAAACAGTTCTCATCAGCGGCCCGGGGCGGTGGCGTTGGTGCAAATTGGAAATACCACCGTTTTGGGCTTGGCGGCCCTTGAGCCGCTGATGAGAACTGTTTTTATTTGCACCAACATTTTCTTTTCCCCGGTTTTAGTGGTTTGTACTGAGGGCGCCACTCCTCACCACTATTATAATTATACGGCAGCAGCCCGATAATTGCAACTTTATTTATTCCTCCTCTTCCGATAGAGCTATGAGCCTTCCAAGCTCTTCGATATCGGCCTGGGTCAAGTGCCATGAATCCCAGGCATAATCGACATCCTCAAACCAATCCAGCCCGTAGCTATCGAGGAGCCTTTCAACCTCTGATTCCATATACTGGTTAAGGCCGGCAACCACACCCTCAAGCTCGTGACCCACTGGTACTTCCTCATACAGCCGCGCCAGCTCCTTATTGCGCTGCCCCCTGTTCCAGATATCAGGGAGCGGCAGCCTGCCCAAAAGCAGCTCCCTTGTTTCCGAGAGACATTCGCTTGTGCTTCTGATCCTCATGGCTCCTCCTTTTTCACTAGTGCCCGTTCCACCACATGCCGGACAATCTTGAATGTTATCCGTAACCGTGTTCTCGTCGTCCGACCAGTAATAGTCGCCGATGGTGCCAAGGCTGCCGCAACGGGTGCAAATATTTGTCGAGCTCATTATTTCTCATCCTCTTCATGCACCCACTTGATGAACGCCGCGCGCATCACGTTCTCGGCGCGGAACAGCGCCATCGGTATTCCAAGCAACTGCTCGGCTGTCAGGTCTTTATTTAACCTTTCAGCCGCCCGCAACATGGCTTCGGAGAGCTCGTCCAAAACAAGCTGCTCGACGGTTGCCTCTTTCATCTCTCCTCCATCAAACCCGCCTCGGCAAGTGTGGCAATCAGCTTATCCCATACGCCATTGCCAATATCGTAGGGGAGCGTGTTGTTGTAAATCTCTACCAGTAACGCCTTCAGCGCGGCGTTCTCGGCTTCGAGGGCGGCGATGCGGGCATCCTTGTCAACATAACCTGGCATTGCCTTGCCCATCTCTCGCTGGTAAACTTCGGCCATGTGCTTTTCGCAAAACATCAGGCAGCCGCCCGGCTTATCGCTCCACCAAACATAGTAGTTTGCATACTCACAGCAATATTTGTCCTGCCCGATTTCGAAATCACATTCGCTATTTTCCGGTAACCGCTTAAAATCAAACACGCTCACCTCACCACCTCCTTCTTTGGTAACTTCTCCAGCCTGGCGTAAATACCGCCGTCATGGCCGTACTGCCATTGATTGCCGCAGGAGTTACAAGTAATGACTGGCTTCCAGGGCGGGTTGCGCTCAATTCTGTAATCCGGCGACTGACACCTGCTGCACACTGCGCCCGCTTCACGCCGTTGTCGCACAAGACTTTTGTTCATCCTGCTACCTCCCGTAATGCTACCAGACCCGCGTCCACAAATCGCGGGTCTGCTTGCCCGTTGTCAAAGTAATCCAGCAACCTATCCCAGCAGTCATTGCACAAGTCCAGATAATAGCCCTCAGGAGCTTCGGTTAAGATAATCTCGCAGTAGACGCACTTGTTCAGCGGCGCCCGTCTCTGGGGCGATGTGTTGCGCGGCTTGTATATCCCAAGGTACTGCAACCGACGCACAGTCTCCTGGTAGCCCCAGCCCAGCTCCTCTGCTATCGACTTGATTGTTGCGCCATCATTAAACCGCTCCAGTTGTGCCACCTCGTTTTGCGTGTAGACGTGCTTGCGCCCGGCGCATATCTTCGCCAACTGGCACTCCGCCCTGGTCGGATGCGCGCTTAAAATGACCGGCCGTTCCATCTTCTCCTCCTTTTACAGTAATCATTATTTTAGGTTCCGGCTCGATGGCGGCCAGT
>JBAZLT010000314.1:0-2888 GCA_041650115.1 Dehalococcoidia bacterium
CTGCGCTGGTCATCTCCGACACCTTCACTCTAAATAGTCTGCCGCCAAAGGAAATCAGCAACGGACTGGCCGAGGTTATCAAGTACGGCATGATCCGCGACCGGCCCTTTTTTAACCTGCTCGAACAGCGCATGGCCGGCGTCCGCGCGCTTGAGGACACATTAATGGAGGAGGTGATACAGCGCTGTGTGCACATTAAGGCGCGCGTTGTGGAAAAGGACGAACGCGACACAGGGCTGAGGAACATACTTAATTTCGGACACACCATAGGTCATGCTCTTGAGGCGGCATCCGATTTCAGGATCGGGCACGGCCAGGCGGTGTCCCTGGGCATGGTCAAGGCCTCCGCCATCTCAAACCGTCTGGGGATATTTCCCTCGCGGGACCTGGCCAGGCTGAAGGACCTGCTGGCTCAGGCCGGCCTGCCCGTGCGCATGCCGCGCCTCGATATGTCCAGGGTGCTGCAGGCTATTAATCATGATAAAAAGGTGGTCGACGGCAAGGTGCGTTTCATACTGCCGCAGAGGATAGGCCGCGTCTTCATATCCAGTGATGTCAGCTTCGCACTGGCTGTGGAAGTGCTGGAGAGCGATGATGCGTAGACCCAGGATCTGCGCGGTGATCACCGGCGATGATCCCGCCCTGATCAGGAAGTCCGAGACCCTGGCCGACCTGTTTGAGCTGCGCATGGATCTGGTGGGCGAGGGCTGGCAGCAGATAGTCCCGCACCTGCATAAGCCCTGGATTGCCACCATGCGGGATACCTTGCACGGAGGAAAATTCGCCGGCAGCGAGAATGAGCGCATTAACGCATTGATGCGGGCAGCTGAGCTGGGCGCCGCTATAGTGGATATCGAGCTGGACTGCCCTTCGCTGGAAGAGACGGTTAAACGCATAAAAGGCAGCGCCGGATGTCTGATCTCCTATCACAACTGGGACAAGACCCCGCCGCCTGAAGAGCTGTCGGCCATCGTGCGCCGGCAGCTTGCTGCGGGCGCCGCCGTCTGCAAGGTCGTGACTATGGCCGAAAATGTCAACGACAGCTTGGCGGTGCTCGAGCTGCCCGGCCTCTTCTCGGGCGCTGATATTATCGCATTCTCCATGGGCCCGGCCGGCACGCTCAGCCGCGTCCTCTCGCCTCTGATGGGCGGCTACCTGACCTACGCCTCGCTGGATGATAATACAGGCTCCGCCCCCGGGCAGCTGAGTGTAAGCGTGCTGCGCGGCATTTACAGGAAGATATCGCAATGACCGGAATTGATTTGAACGGCAAAACAACGATCTGCGGCCTGATGGGCGACCCTGTGGAACACAGCGTCTCACCCGCCATGCACAACGCAGCCTTTCGCAGGCTGGGGCTAAACTATGCTTATCTGCCCTTCAGGGTGAGCAAAGAGGGGCTGCCGGGCGCCGTCCAGGGCATCAGGGCGCTGCGCATCGCAGGCATGAATGTAACCATCCCTCATAAGACCTCGATTATCCCTCTGCTGGACGAGATCGACCCGCTGGCCCGGCGCATCGGCGCTGTAAACGTAATACATAATAAAGACGGAAGGCTGTCTGGCAGCAATACCGACGCAGATGGTTTTGTGCGTATGATAACGGAGCAGGGTATCGATGGCTGCGGCCTGCATGCGGTCGTGCTCGGCGCAGGGGGCGCCTCCCGGGGCGTCTGCTTCGCGCTGGCCTCCCTCGGCTGCCAGATCACCATCCTCAACCGCACTATGCAAAAGGCGCTGGACTGTGCGGCCGACATGGAGAGATGTACGGGGCGCACATTCTCAGCGCTGGAACTGAATGAGAATAATCTGGCTGCGGCGCTGGAGGAAGCCGGACTGGTGGTGAACGCCACCAGCATCGGGATGGCCCCGCATACCGGTGACAGCCCCGTCGACCGCGGGCTGCTCAAGCGCAGGCATATCGTGGTGGATATCGTATATAATCCGGTCAAAACCAGGCTGCTCAGGGAGGCGGAGAAAGCCGGGGCCCGTACTATCGGAGGGCTTGATATGCTGGCATGGCAGGGAGCTCTGTCATTCGAGATATGGACCGGCCGCAGGGCGCCCTTCGACGTCATGCGCAGGGCGGCCGCTGAAGCTGTGAAACGCTATGAAAAGTAATATCGCTTTAATCGGCTTCATGGGGGCCGGCAAATCCGCTGTGGGCAGGGCGCTGGCGGCGGCAACGGCAATGGACTTCGTCGACCTGGATAGTCGCATCCGGCAAAAAACGGGAAAGGCCATCTCTCTGATTTTTTCCTCCGAAGGCGAAGCCGCCTTCCGGCGTATCGAGTCCGATACCCTCAGTGAAATTGCCGGCTCGGCAAACACGGTAATTGCCTGCGGCGGCGGCGTGGTCCTCGATCGGTCCAATGTCGAAATTCTCAAGCGCAGAGCAGCAATTGTATACCTGTCCGCCGCGCCATCCATCCTGCTGCGCCGTGTGCTGAACAGCCCTGAGAGGCGTCCCCTCCTGCAGGTCGTCGATCCCGCTTCGGCCATGGACGGCCTTCTAAAACGCAGGCTGCCGCTGTACCAGGCTGCGGCCGACCTGACCGTAGACACTTCCGACCTCGATATCCAGGGCGTAGTCAATAAAATAGTCTCGGAGCTGAAATTTAATGAGAGCCATTCTTTCCCGAAGCAGGATTAGCGGAAGCGTAGCCGCTCCTTCATCCAAGAGCTACACTCTGCGCGGCCTGATGTGTGGTGCGCTTGCGCCAGGCGAGAGCCGGATCGAACATCCGCTATATGCCGACGACACTGATGCCGGGCGCGATGTGCTGCAGAAAATCGGTGTACACATAGAAGAGAAGGGCGGCTCCTGGCTGGTCAGCGGGAATAGCTTCCGCCAGCCCGATTCGGAGCTGTTCTGCCGCGATTCGGCCG
>JBAZLT010000315.1:0-2876 GCA_041650115.1 Dehalococcoidia bacterium
AGCACCCTCGTCTGATACGTAGACAACCATTGGATTGCTCTGAGGTGAAATGGACACCAGAACAGGCTTGGCTCCGAGGAAGCTGGGACCATCATAAGCCCTAGATGATGCAATCTCCTCGCCCGAGAATATGGCCTTGAACCTGTACTTTGCGTTCTGACCCGCCATCTCCTGACAATCATATGCAAATGGCTGAAGGGTCCAGTTGATGGCGCTGGCAGTCCCTGCCGCCACGTCCTTTGTCTGCTTCTTGATCCAGTCACTGCTGCATGGGTCATAGACCTGGAGCTGAACCTTGACTGGAACTGTGGTGTCCATCTTAAGCGAGTAAGTGTAGCTATCATTCCACCATCCGGCAGTAGAATCCACGCTGGCCTGCAGGAACCGGACTGAAACCGGGGAGACGTGTATGGTTCTGTCATCAAAATCATACCTGCCGCCTTCAACCTGATCATGGACGAAGGACATGGACAGCGTGTAATTATTATTGACGTGGCTGTCATCGAATTCGACCTGCCAGCGGTACTGATACTTGTTGCCACCCAACGGGGTTGGAGCGTTTGTGGACTCATAATCCATTGAGGGGCCGGCGAGCCTTACATCGAGGTCTCCCGGACCCTTGCTGTAGGCGACGGTCACAGCCATCTCCTGAGCCGATATCTCGCCAGAGGATACGTAAACGTTTTCGGGAATCGATGGATTGATCAGCTTTGGAACCTCCTCTACGACGTTGAAGCTCGCAGTCGGGCTCATGGCAGAGAGGTTCCATCTTTCGTTCGTGTACTCCAATCTGGCAGAAAACGGCGCAACCTTGCTCAGATCTACATCGCTCCTGTTGAAGAGGGCGGGTTCATTTTCATTTGTCCATTTAAAGACCGCCTTTTCGCCGAGAATCTCCGGCTCGGTTGAAACATAAGCTACTTCTGCCTTGCCAGGACGGCTTATTATGAGCCGGCCTTGCGGAAGGCTTTCTTCCAGCTTTGCAGAGGCATCTTTAACGGTGGCTGAAATGGTGAAATTGGTGTAATCAAGATTCCTGTCGATCTTTAAGCTGTCTGCAGTGGGAGTGTATGGGCGAAGGGTGATATTGTAAGGGCCAAAGCTGAGGGGCTGTACCTTGAGGTTGTTGTAGACAATCTTGAAGCTGAAGTTTCCGCCGTCTCTGTATTGGGAGAGGTCTTCGTTGAGTGTGCAGGTGTAGGCGCTATTGCCTGAGGAGCGACATGAGACATCTGCCGTTTCCCAGATCCTGCTTTCGCTCTTTCCTATCGGGCCTGAGATTACAAGGTGGCAGGTCGGCTTGGGGTCGAGGCCGTCCATATCCCGGAAGCCTGCTGAGACTGAGAGGCCCTGGAAGAAATATGGCGTTCTGTCAAACAGCGGAGTGCCCGTCAGATTTGGGGGCTTGACAATTGGACCCAGCAGTCTCTTGGTCTTTGCGACCTGCGAGCCTGCGGAATAGAAGACGAACTCGAATGTGGCGTTTTCAGTCTCAGATATACCGAACCTATTTTTAAAGTTGTAGGGGCCGAAGACAAAAGAGCTCTTACCCATTCCCCTCTGATCTGAGGAGTCAGAATGGACGAGCTTGCCGTCGTTGTAAATGTTCAGCTTTAGACTGAATTGAGTTACTGCAAGAGCACCAACCTCAGCGGCTGCCTGGTCGCTCATCCATACCTCAGCCGAGTAGGTGAAGTCCTCGTTGCCGTACTCCGGACTTACAATAGCATTTCTGATCTCATATCCGCTCTGGGCTGCACATGTCGGGGCAAGGGCCAAGGCAGAAATTATGGATATCAATAATAGGAATAACGCGAGACGAGAACCATTTCTTCTGGAACTCTTAAATAATGATGGACATAATTCCGATACTTTATCGATCATGTCTGCTATAATTCTGCTCAAAAGCCTTAACCCCCATTAAATACCGAATGTTACTCTACACCTATCACAATTATAAAGGCTTTTTGCCCGAGCTTGCTGCTCAAATTCTCATGAAGATCACAAAAATTAGGCAAAAATTATAGAGAATATTTAAATTAATGTGAACAAAAAAAAAGTTAAATCCCCAGCACCTGGCTTGCAGCCTCGACTCCCGCACCGCAGGAGGCGATCTTGCCCTGCTTGGCCAGGATTAGCTCGAGCGTCTGGATGGTCCGGAGAATGTCGCCTGTGGAGCATACACCCATCGTTCCGATCCTGAAGATCTTTCCTTTGATCGCATCCTGTCCGCCGGAGACGATCACGCCCTGCTTCTTCATACCACCCCGGAGCTGGTCATCCGTGACGCCCGCCGGGATCTTCATGGCGGTCACAGTGTTTGAGTAGTGAGAGTGCTCGTTGACGCGCGGGAACAGCTCGATGCCAAGAGCTTTGGCAGCAGCGCGGACCGACTCGGCCTGCCTAGCGGTCCTTGCCCTTCGTGCAGCAAATCCGTCCTCAGCAGCCATGTGCAGCGACTCCTGCATTGCAAAGAACAACGATACTGCCGGGGTGAACGGCGTCTGTGGCTGGCTCTTTCTCATGCTCTTCAGGTGGGCCTTCAGGTCGGCATAGTAGCTGCCGCTCTTTGGCAACAATCTCTCTTCGGCTCTCGGCGATGTGGAGACCACTGCGAGACCGGGGGGAATTGCCAGAGCTTTCTGCGAGCCTGTGATGGCGATGTCTATGCCCCACTCGTCTGTCTTGAAATCGTTTCCGCCTATCGAGGATATGCCGTCTACGATGAAGACCGCGTCGTGCTTTCTGGCGAGCTTGCCCACTTCCTTTGCTGGATTTGTGAGGCCGACTGAGGTCTCATTGTGAACCATAGCCACGGCCTTAGCGCCCTCTTCGAGAGCAGCCTCAACGCGGTCCAGGTCGAAGGGTGTGCCCCA
>JBAZLT010000316.1:0-2860 GCA_041650115.1 Dehalococcoidia bacterium
GAGCCTGGCGCTCAAGGCCATGAGGCTGGGCATCGCCATGGCATATCAGAGCCAGATAATCAACGAATACTGCCAGGATATACTGTTCGGCATACCACGCCCGCACAAAATGCGCGTGGACCTGGGTGTGCTGAACCCCGATTACGTCAATGCGCTGCCCAACGGACATGAGCCTTTCCTGGGCTTCGCCATGGTGCAGCTGGCGCGCACCGAAGAATGGCAATCTAAAGCCAGAAAGGCCGGTGCCAGGGGGCTACGTGTCATCGCCAATATCGAGACCGGCCAGGAGATGATACAGCGCTGGGAGATGGACGACGCATTCTGGGGCTTCACCGGCAACTGGATTTCGCAGGAGGCCGTGCTGGCCTCGGGATGCGTGGACCTGTTTGCCTGCGACATGAACTGCTCCATGCCGGTCGATCCCGCCTACGCGCAGAAATACAAGTTCAAACTGCTGCCCGTGAGCGACCTGGTGGCCTTCGAGGGCGTGGCCGACCGCATCAACTACCTGCCCGAGAAATCCGCCCGTCAGGCGGCCGAGCTGCTGGATATGGCCATCGCCAACTTCAAGGAACGGCATAAAACGGTCGAAGCGGTGACCGGCCTGCCGGTGACCGAGGCGGTGGTGGGCTTCTCCACCGAGAGCATACTGGATGCGCTGGGAGGCAGCCTCCAACCGCTGCTGAACGCTATCAAAGAGGGCGCCATACGGGGCGTGGCCGGACTTGTCTCGTGCACCACGCTGCGCGACCACGGCAACGACGCGCACAGCGTGGCCGTGGCCAGGGAGCTGATCAAGCGCGACATACTGGTTCTTGCCATGGGCTGCGGCAACGCGGCCATGCAGGTGGCCGGGCTCTGTTCTCCCGGGGCCGCCGACCTGGCCGGACCGGGACTCAAGGGGCTCTGCCGGTCGCTGGGCATACCGCCTGTGCTGAGCTACGGAACATGCACCGACACGGGGCGGCTGGCCGATCTGCTGGCCGCCATCTCGAAAGAGCTTGGCAACGTGTCGGTTACCGACCTGCCCGTGGCGGCGGTGGCGCCTGAATACATGGAGCAGAAGGCTACCATCGATGCTGTCTTTGCGCTGGCCTTAGGCCTTTATACCTACGTTAATCCGGTGCCCACGGTTACCGGCGGACCCGACCTGGTCAAGCTGTTGACGCAGGACCTGCCGGGCGTCACCGGCGGCCTGCTGAGCGTGGAAAAGGACGCTGTCAAAGCTGTGGACGGCATAGCCGCTGCCATCGAGGAGCGGCGGAAGCGCCTGGGCATTTGACGCCCGGTGTAAAATAGACAATCGTGAGAGACCATAGTAAGGCGGTCTTGAACCTGTCGGGCTGGGCGGACTACAGCGAGGTGCTGATAGAGTCGGCGGGCACCCGCATTGCGCTTTCCCTCTATCACGCCGGCGACAACCGTCCCTGCGTCGTTTTCATACCCGGCACGATGACGCACCCCCTATTTTACGATGACTTCCTGACGCTGCTGGCAGGGGCGGGATTCAACGTTGCGGGCGTTCATCCGCTATCGCACGGCAAGAGCCCGCGGGAGAAGAAGCTTTTCACATTCGCAGATATGCTGCAGAACATCCTGGACAGCGTAGGTTACTGCCTGGACCATATCAGCGACAATGTGATTTTGATGGGTTCCTCACAGGGCGGCATCCTCTGCCTGGCAGCGGCCGGGCTGGACAGCCGCGTCAGGGCGGCTTTTCCACACAATGTGTTGCTCCCCTCGCTGAGCAGCTCTATCTACATAACGAGGTTCCCTCACTTTCTCAAGCCCTTCACCCGTCCTATCACCTCTCTGATGAAGCTGGTCGCCCGCTTCGCTCCCGGCCTGGAGCTGCCGCCGGAGTTCTACCTCGACTTCGACAGGGTGACCAAATCAAAGGAGCTGCGCGACCTGTTTTTCAACGACCCCCTGAGCCGTTCCAACTATCCGCTTTGCTTCCTGTCATCGCTCTTCACAGCCGACCTGAAAAGCGTCTCGGACGGCAGCATCAAGTGTCCCGTGGTTGTGATCGCATCCACCGGCGATCCTCTCTTTCCTTACAGCTACTGCCTCGAGGTCTACCAGAAAATCGTGGCGCCGCGCAAGGAGATGCTGGTATTCAACGAGCCCTATCACCTGCTGTTCAACGAGTCGCCTGAACGTGCGATAGGCCCGGTGGTGGAGAAGCTGAAGGAGCACTCGTAGCCGTCTAAGGCTCTGCTATGGACCTGCGCAGGGCCAGTATCATCTCCGGCACATCGATCTTCATCGGGCAGCGCACCTTGCACCTGCCGCAGGTCAGGCAGGTATAGGCCATGGACGAGGCCTTCTCCAGGTTGCGGGTGACCTCCGCCGCCCATACCGCCCCGATGCCCGCGAAATATTTATCGCCGAAATAGCCCGCCGTCAGGCCGAACACCGGACACTCGTAAAGACAACCGCCGCAGCGCAGGCAGTAGAGGGCCTGCCGCAGCACAGGATCCTTGGCCAGATGCGTCCTGCCGTCGTCCAGGAAGATAACGTGGAATTCCTTCGGGCCATGAACACCATAAGTGGTCACTTTCTCGATGTCGCCCGTCTTGCTGGGGCCGGAGACCAGGCTGACGTAGGACGGGACGGAATAGTTGGCGTAGCGCCAGGTGACCTCGGCGACCTTGAAGGCCTCCTCCAGCGTTGAGACCAGTTTCTCCATGCCCACCAGCGCGATATGCACGGGAGGCGCGCCGGTGGCCAGGCGTATGTTGCCCTCGTTCTCGATCATGAACAGGGTGCCGGTATCGGCGGAAACCACGTTGGCGCTGCTGATGCCGATATCGGCCTTGAAGAATTTCTCCCGCAGCAGCTCACGCGCCGTCGCCAC
>JBAZLT010000317.1:0-2856 GCA_041650115.1 Dehalococcoidia bacterium
CCTCGCCGTCCCCAGGGTATTGTGCGATACCTACACTGGTCGTCACTGATAACTGATGACCGTCCAGTATAAAGGGATCATGGAAAGCCTGAATTATTTTCTGTGCAACCTGGCTTGCATCATTCAACTGCTTTGTTTCGGGAAGCAGCACGGCGAACTCATCCCCGCCCATGCGGGCTACGGTATCGCCCTTGCGCACTAACGCAGTCAGCCTTCCGGCGACCGCCACCAGCAGCATATCGCCTATCAGATGTCCGTATGAGTCGTTGATATTTTTAAAGCGGTCGAGGTCCAGTATCATAAAGGCCATCTTATCTTTCTTGCGCTGCGCATTCGCCAGGGCGATATCGAAGCGGTCGCTGAGCAGCGCCCTGTTGGGCAGGCCGGTCAGGTTGTCCAGGGTTGCCATCTGCGTCAGCTTTTCCTCCAGCTTCTTGCGCGCGGTAATGTTCTTGGCAATGTGCACCGTGCCCTCCAGTGTCCCGTCCTTGTTGATTATGGGCGAACAGGAGACTTCGAGATAGATGCCCAGGCGCGGCTCAAAAGTCTCAGTGCTCGCCGCCACGCCGGTTTGCAGCACCTGCCGGTGAGGGCAGTTCACGATGGGTTCTGATGTGCCGTGCACCACCTCGTAGCAGTGGCTGCCTATCAGGGCGTCAGACATCTGCGCGAAAGCCTCTTTGTAAGCCCTGTTGACCCGCACCAGTCGATATTGAGCATCCTGTATGGAGACCAGGTCCCTGATCGAATCGAAGGTCGCCTGCCAGATATCGGCATCCTTCTTGATCTCCTCACGGGCGTTTATCTCCTCATAAACGGCTTTAAAAGAGCTGCGCCTGAAGGAATAGAGACGCGCCGACGCATATATGCCGATGACATTTGCCATAACCAGTGACAAAATGGCGGCATACTCACCGATCGATGAAGCAGCATGTCGGAGAATAAAAAATATCAATATGTCGCTCAGCGTGAAAATAGCCGCCCCAACCGTCCTGAAAAACAGCCGCATGGGCATGGCCAGGTAGACCATCAATATCAGGATGATATCGACCGGTATATTCCCGGAATAATCCGCCGGACGGGTCAGGTTGATGACGATCACAAGTATCATGCTCAGCACCAGCCAGAGGAAAATATTCCAGTCGTATTTCAGGGCATCCTGGTTTCTCCAGAGATAAACTACCAGGATAATGAAATAAATCAGATAGATACTGCGAAGAGCGATGAGAAAATAGAATGTGGATGTGAATCCGAACAGAACATAATCGTTGTAGGCGAAAGAGACCAGCATGAGCGCCAGCAAACCCATGGTCAGGGTCGCCACCTTGACGTCGCCTTTGAGATACTGCTGGCGGTAAGCCTTTTCAAGCTCGGGCGGCAGAGAGCCGTCCAGACGATTGATATCGGGCCATTTCATCTCGTAGGTTCCAACCTCCCGGGACAGGATAGCACTTGCATTGCCTTAAGGCAACGGTGAGCGAGTATCACTCAAATTGAAAGCGGTTTTCATTGAATATCTTCAGACAGGCGTCGACCGCAGCAGGATAGTACAACTTGCCGCTGTTATGCTCGATCTCCTCAAGGGCCTTCTCGATACCCAGCGAAGGCCGGTAGGGGCGGTGTGAAGCCATGGCCTCCACCACGTCTGCGACAGCCAGTATCCTGGCCTCGAGCATTATCTCGTCCCCCCTTAATCCATGAGGGTAACCGGAGCCGTCCATTCGCTCATGATGCTGCAGGGCTATCTGTGCCACGGGTCCGCCAAAGTCTATGTTCTTCAGGATATCGTAGCTGCCCTGGGCGTGCGTCCTGATGATGGAAACTTCCAACGGCCCTAGCTTGCCGGGCTTGGCCAGAATATCGGAGGGGACATAGATCTTCCCTATATCGTGTATGGTAGCGGCAATGCGTATAATATCCACCTGCTCGTCCGGGAGTCCCATCTCCTGCGCAATGGCCGTTGCCAGCCTGGCCGCCTGAAGCTGATGGCCTGCCGTATAGGGGTCCTTCATCTCGACGATGGCGCCCATGGTGACCACCGCGTCGGAGAGGGTTTCATGCAGCTTATCGAAGCTGTCCTTGAGATTCTGCTCCATCTGCTTGCGCTCGGTTATATCGATCAGCATGCCTCGCATGCCGGCATATGCGCCTCCTTTAAGAATAGGATCGGCATAAACAAGTACCGGGAATGTTCTTCCGTCTTTTGTAATGGCTGTATATTCACTGGGAGGGAATTTTTCCCCCCCGATTCTCCTGGCCATGCTGGCTACGGCTCTCTCATGATCGTCCGGTATAATGGTCTTCAGCACATTCATACCGGCAGCGACATCCGCCTCCGTGTAGCCGAAAGTCTCGTATCCCTGGCTGCTGACAAAGGTGAAGTTGCCCTTCTCATCGGTCTCGAAAATGGTCTGAGGCAGCAGGTTGGCCATGTTTTTAAACCGCTCCCCGCTCTCCTGGAGGGCATCTTCCGCCATTTTACGCCCGCTTATATCCATGATGACATTGATGCTGCCTATGGCATCACCGTTGCTGTCGAGATAGGGCACGATGTCGGTATGAGTCCAGATAACTTTCTGTGAAGGAAGTATGGTGCTGCTTACCGCACCGATCAACGGTATTTTAGTTTCCATTACCTGGCGGCTGAACGTCAGGAAACGCTCTGCCTGATCGGGGGGGAAGAAGTCCTTGAAAGTTTTACCCACCACTTCTCTGGGCGGCATTCCCAGAGCGTCGGCGCAGGCCTTGTTAACGCGGATAAAACGACCGTCCCTGTCTATATAGGCAATGATCAATGGCATGGAGTCAAGGATAGTACGGTATTCCTCGCGCTGCCTGCTCAGCAGCTGTTCGGCC
>JBAZLT010000318.1:0-2851 GCA_041650115.1 Dehalococcoidia bacterium
CTCTTCCTGCTGGTGGTGCTGGTCACCGGACTGGTGGCCATTATCGTCCCCGTGCTGCTGCTGCTCTAACCGGATTAATCGCGGCCGCCCATAACTTTACCCATGAAAAAAATCGCGTCCATCACACCCTCCGAGTGCGCCCGCCTACGCGGAGTGCTGTTCGATATAGACGACACCTTCACGCACGAGGGCAAAATGCTGCCGCAGGCCTTCCAGGCGCTGTGGGACCTGCGCCAGGCGGGACTGATCACGGTGCCGCTCACCGGACGCCCGGCCGGGTGGTGCGACCACTTCGCCCGCATGTGGCCGGTGGACGGCGTGGTGGGCGAGAACGGCGCCTTCTACTACTATTACGACCACAAGGCCGGCAAACTGCGCCAGCGCTATATCTTCACGCCAGAGCAGATCGCCGACAAGCGGAAAAAGCTGACGACTATTAAAAATGAGGTGCTGCGCCGCGTGCCGGCCGCCGCCGTGGCCTCGGACCAGCCCTTCAGGCTGTTCGACCTGGCCATCGACTTCCGCGAGGACGTCAGGCCGCTGAGCGATGAGGAGATAGACGAGATCTGCCGCGTCTTCGCCAAACACGGGGCCACGCATAAAATCAGCTCCATCCACGTCAACGGCTGGTTCGGCGAATACAACAAGCTCTCCACCGCCAGACTGTTTTTGAAGGAACGGTTCTCGCTGAACTGGAGCGAGGCCAAAGCCTGCATGCTCTTCGCCGGGGACTCCCCCAACGACGAGCCCATGTTCCAGGCCCTGGAGCTGACCGTGGGCGTGGCCAATATCAGGGATTTCACATCCCGCATGAAGCATCCGCCCAAATATATAACAACCAAAAAAGGCGGGCACGGCTTCGCCGAGATGGCCGAGATCATACTGGAGAAAAGAAAACAGGCCAGAGGAGCAAAAAGTGAGCGATAAACCGGTCGTTTCGATCGTCAAAGGCAGGTTCCCGCCCGACAGGCAGGAGATAGACGGGATGGTGCGTAAGGCCATTGAATTAGCCGGCGGCCTCAAGCCCATCATCAAAAAGGGCAGCCACGTCGTGATCAAGCCCAATCTCTTCGCGCCCTACCCGCCGCCCATCTCGGTGGACCGGCGCGTCGTCTCCACCATGGTCAGGCTGGCGCGCGAAGCCGGGGCAAAACGGGTAACAGTGATCGAGGGAGTGAGCGTGGGCACGCTGATGAAGCGCGTCAGGCCCGCCGCCACGCCCTGCGGACTCAACCGCGGCTTCAATACGCTGGAGGTCATGCGCCTGCTGGGCATCAAGCGCGAGGTGGAGGAGGCGGGCGGCGAGGTGATGGGCGTGGAGGACGCCGAGAAGGTGAAAGTCGAAGTCAAAGGCGGCATCGCCCTGCACCGCGTCGACTACCCGAAGGTGGTGCTGGACTCCGATTGCCTCATCAACCTGCCCGCCATGAAGACGCACACCATGACCATGGTGACGCTCTCGCTCAAGAACCTGCAGGGACTGCTGGACGAGCGCGGCAGGTACTACTCGCACCGCGACGATATGCACCAGCACATGGTGGATATCAGCAAGATAAGGAAGCCGGACCTGGTGCTGCTGGACGGCCTGCTGGCCATGGAGGGCATGGGCGCGGGCGAGGGCGGCACGCCCGTTGAGATGGGCGTTATCATGGCCGGCCGCGATACCGTGGCAGTAGACTCCATCGCCTCCATGTGCATGGGCATCGACAATCCCCTTGTGGTCAACACCACCAGGCTGGCCGGGCACGACGGACTGGGTGTGAGCAACCCCTTCATGATCGAGGTGGCCGGAGAGACCGTAGCTTCGGTCAGGAAGAAATTCCAGCTTCCCGCCACCTACACCATGCCCATCGACAGCCTGCTGACCGGCGTCTACCCCAATATCGACGTCTACATCGGCGGCGCCTGCTGGGCCTGCTGGCTGATGGCCGCGCTGGCGGCCTCCATACTGGCCAAAGCGCCGCAGCGGTCCTCGCTCATCGTGGGCGTCGACCCCAAGATCCCACCCAGGCTGAGGACCGATATGCGACATACTTTCTTCATGGGGGAATGCGCGCTGGCCACGGGCGGCGACCTGCGCGAGCTGCGCAACGCCATGCAGCTGGCGGGCGTCGACCGCTTCCTGGGCGGCTGCCCTCCCTACGAGCAGTCCCTGCTCAAACTGGAGGATATCATGATCGAGATGGGCTACCTGGACCCGCAGGAACTGGTCAAAAAGGCGGGCAAGCACCGTGACGAATTCTTCGACCATTACCGCAAGTACGACCCGACCTGGGAGCCGGAATTAGAATAATATCGTCATTGCAGGGACGCTTTTTTATATGGTCATTGCGAGTATTTTATCCCACGTCATTGCGAGGAACGATTTTTTATATGGTCATTGCGAGGAGCCGAAGGCGACGCGGCAATCCACTGTTGTCGCAACAGGTCGCACAGGATTGCCACGCTTCGCTCGCAATGACGTAAAAAAAAGTCGCAATGACGTGAAAAAAAGTCGCAATGACATGATGAATAAAGGAGGTTGTTATGGCTGAGAAAAAATATGTGATCGCGATCGACTCCGGCACGCAGAGCGTGCGCGCCGTCATCTTCGACCGCCAGGGCAACCAGGTGGCCATCGAGCAGGCCGAGCACGAGCCCTACTTCTCCCTGCAGCCCGGCTGGGCCGAGCAGAACTCCCAGGACTACTGGACCAAGCTCTGCTACTGCACCAAAGGCGTGATGGCCAAGGCTAAAATACCGGCCGGCGAGATATGCGGGCTGGGCATCACCACCCAGCGCTCAGCCTCCTTCCCCGTGGACCGCGAGGGCAACCCGCTGCGCCCGGCCATCATCTGGCTGGACCAGCGCG
>JBAZLT010000319.1:0-2830 GCA_041650115.1 Dehalococcoidia bacterium
AAAGGAGTGTATTGACAGCGCATTCAGGAAAGATCAAGGTCATTGTTGCGGACAGGCAGCCTCTCTTTCGCAAAGGCATTGAGTACTTTCTCAAAGAGGCTGAGGACATCATCATCTCCGCCGAGGCCAGCAGCGAGAGCGAGCTTCTGGCCAAAGTAGTCAATGAGATACCGGACGTAGTGCTGCTGGATTTCAGCCTCAACAGCGAGGGCATGGAGCTGGCGCGCGTGGTCAAGCAGCACGTGCCCAGCGTTGCCGTGATCGTTATTGCGCCCGCGCCCAACGACGAAGGCCTGTTCATGGCCATCAAGGCGCGCGCCGCCGGCTACGTCAGCCGCGACATCTCATCCGATGAGCTCATCAACATCATCCGCCGGGCGGCGCGGGGCGAGTATCCACTCAACGACAGCTTCCTGTCGCAGCCCAAGGTGGCCGCGCAGGTGCTCGAGCAGTTCCAGGACTTCTCCTGGGGCAAGGGCGTGGAGACCTTCGTCTCGCCGCTCACGCCGCGCGAGACCCAGATCCTCAACTATATGGCCAAGGGCTATCTCAACAAGCAGATCGCCGGCATGCTGGACATCAGCGAGCAGACAATTAAAAATCATGTGACCTCCATACTGCGCAAACTCGACGCCAATGCGCGCACACAGGCGGTGATTACGGCAGTCAGAAGGGGAATCATCTCTTTGTAGCATGAATTCCCATTCTAATGTCATTGCGAGGAACGTAGTGACGAAGCAATCTTGTACCTGACTGCGAAAACACAAGATTGCTTCGCTTCGCTCGCAATGACGTGTTAAATCTCGTCATTGCGAGGAGCCGCAGGCGACGCGGCAATCCTGCCCGCCATGACGCCTTATAATTCACAGAATCAGGTTTTTGCTTTATACTTACCTGGATTTTGGCACGCTAATATGGATTATGAAAACCGAAACATTTGTTCCGATATGTTTCTTAGGATTATGTCACTTTCGAAGCTGAATGCTTGACAAAAGGAATTCAAGGGCTTAAATTGTCAATATGAGGATATACTTATATCTGACGGGTATTTTTGCGCTTTTTATTGCCGCATTCCCGGCGCTTATGCCTGTGCCTGTTGATGGGCAGGGCTGCGCCGGCGGCAAGTGCGGCATTACCACGACTTTAACTCCGAACTCGGGCCCCACCGGCACGCAGGTTTCCATACTGATCGAGAGCGGCACCTTTCCCCTGGACGGCAAGTACGAGATATGGTTCAGCAAGTCGGCCACCATGACGGTCGGCAGCAGCGATCCGGACAGCGACGGCAGCGATCCCACCGCCGTCAAGCTGGCGGAGGGCTGGAACGAGCGGCTCAAGCAGTCCATGTCCGTCAGCCTGAGCGTTCCCCAGGCCACCAACGGCACCAACTATTTCCACTACATCAAGGCCGGCCGCGCCTCGCAGATGATCAATTTCGCCTTCAACGTCACGCCCAGCCTGGTCAGCAAAAGCGATAAGCTGACACCCCGCTCCACGGCCGGTATAACCGGCAGCGGCTTTACCCCCTCGGACAAGATACAGCTTTTCATCGACGGCGACCAGCTGGACTTCCCCCTGGAATCCGATACCAAAGGATGCTTCACGGCCGACGTGCCCCTGCCCGACCTGATGGCCGGCACGCATGTGATGAAGGGCACGGCCAAAAAGATGTACAACCAGGAGGCCACACTGCGCTTCAAGATCTCGCCTTACATCGTTATCGAGCCGTCCATCCCCCTGGTGGGCAAGTCGGCCACTGTCAGCGGCTACGGCTTCGCCCCCAGCAGTGAGGTCTCGATCAAGTACGACGACGCTGTGGTGACCTCCTCGCCCACCTCCGATAAAAGCGGGCGCTTCACCTATAACTTCACCGTGCCGGAGACCGCGGCCGGCAAGCACACGCTGGTGGCCACTGACCGCTCCGGCAATATTGCCAACTGGGAGCTGCCGGTGGAGAACAATCCGCCCACCTCGCCATCGCCCGTATCGCCCACCACGGACAAGTTCGGCATCATGGGCAGCCAGCCCGTTACCTTCACCTGGATGGCGGCCAAGGACGATTCCGGCGCGGTGCTCTACACCGTTGAGGTGGCCGACAACCTCAACTTCTTCCCGCTCATGCCCGGCATGCGCCGCAGCGGCGTCAGCGAGACCAGCGTGACCATGAATATGGAGCCGGGCACCTACTACTGGCGGGTGCAGGCCGTGGATGTATCGGGCAACAAGAGCAAGTGGTCGCTCTCCCCCTACGCCTTCCAGGTGGGCCTGGTCAACCTGTGGGTGGTGGCCGGCGTCAGCCTCGTCCTCATAGTCATCTTCATCCTGCTGCTGAGGGCCTTCATACAGAGGGTGAGGGGCTACTACTATTAAGCCCTCCGGTCAATGCGTGCATTATTTAACCTGTCATTGCGAGCCCGAAGGGCGCGGCGATCTTGCATACACGCCACCACGCACAAGATTGCTTCGCTTCGCTCGCAATGACCATGTTTAAACCTATTGACACGCTATGATATACTTGAAATCAAGGCAAGGTATATCCTTGTCTCTTGTGCATTGGGAATTTTATATTAAAGGAGGTGATGTGGAACCGAATAGGCTGCGGTTTCCTGTACGTGTTGCCGCGGCGATAAAAGAGACTGCCCTGGTCCCGGGGCGTAACGTCCGACACGAGGGGGACAGCCGTGATCAGGCCGGCTTTAAATGACCTGCAGGGCCGCCGCCGCCGAAGAGGCGGGGGTTGCCTGGAAAAACCTCCCGCAAAGGTCGAAAATTTTGCGGCGAGGTTCCCGGAGGGATAGGTCCGGGGCCGTAAAACAGCCCTGAGGGGACT
>JBAZLT010000320.1:0-2828 GCA_041650115.1 Dehalococcoidia bacterium
CAAGGAATACCTGAAAAAATGGGTGGGACTCTTCAAGATCAAGTCGTTTGTGTTTATAACTCTGGGACAGATCTGCTTTGCTGTGGTCTATTTCACATGGCTGGGCTGGGTGCCGGCTTTCATAATCCGCGCCTACAATGTGGATGCGGCACAGGCGGGGAGCATTGTTGGGGTGGCGGCCCTCACCGGCATTGTGGGCTCAGTTCTGGGTGGTTTCATTGCCGACTACTGGCATAAGAGGAACAAGGGTGCACGAGGCTACATGATGGCCATCGTTCAATTCCTCAATATGATTATTCTGGGCTTCATTGTGTACTTCATGGGCGCCATGTCCATACCCACGCTGATGATCTTGATGATTGTTCAGATGGTCGTCGTGGCATTTGTCAATCCCCTGATATTCTCACTTCTCCCGGATATTACGGATCCTTCACATCGAATGGCAGGTCAGGGCCTTATGGTAACCTTCGCCTATGCTGCCGGCGCGGCTATCGGGCCCTGGGTGGTCGGAGTGGTTTCCGACTCAGTGGGTGGTGGCGCAGAGGGCATAAGGCAGGGATTTCTCTGGCTGCTTCCCGTAGCCCTTTTGTGCGCCATCTTTTACAGCATCAATTCGAAGTTCTATCCTGCCGACAGTGCGAAGGTGAGCGATCGGGTATACGCGGAAAAATAGGAATTATTAAGCAGTATCTCGGAAGATAAAGAGGGAATACGATGTCGAATGAAAATAGAGTAGCCATTATTACCGGCGGAGGAAGGGGTATCGGCAAGGGCATGGCCCTTCTTTACGCTAAAAACGGGGTCGATGTGGCAGTATTCGGACGCACATACGAAAGGCTCAAGGAGACTGTCAGGGAAATCGAACAGCTGGGCGGCCACGGGCTGGCCGTAAAATGTGATGTCGGTGTCTTAAACGACGTGGAAAATGCCTTCGATAAAACTCTGGAGAAGTTCGGCCATATCGATATCCTGGTTAATAACGCGGGGCTTGCCCAGCCGACCAATCCCATCACGGAGCTCGATCTGTCATACCTGGACAATATCATAGATACCGATTTCAAGGGGGTCTATTATTGCAGCCGACGGGCGGCCAGAGAGATGATCCCCCAAAAAAAAGGGTGCATCGTAAACATCTCATCCGTTCAGGGATTAGTCCCTCTCCCATGCATTGTATACGGGCCTATCAAGGCTGCGGTGATATTTTTTACCAGAGTACTCGCCCGTGAACTGGCTCAGTATATGATAACCGTTAATTGCATAGCTCCGGGGTATGTGCAAACCAACATGTCTACTGACCAGGGCGACCGCAATATAGAGTTGTTCCTGAAAAGCATACCTATGCACGTGCCGATCATGGTTGAAGACATCGCCGAGCTAACTTATTTTCTGACGTCGCCAAAGGCAAGGTATATCACCGGTGCTGTGATAGCAGCCGATGCCGGGGCGACGAGCGACGGCGGTTGGTATGCATTCGGGAGATAAATACAAGCTGTTAATTTAGAAAGTTCGAGTTGAATGAGGCGATGAATCACATAATAGAGGTTGGTTAAAGGAGGCAGTATGACAGTCACCGAGGAGTTCGCAAAATTTATAGTCAATCAGGATTACAACAGGTTGCCTGCAGAGGTGGTCGAAAAAGTCAGAATGTGCGTGTTCCATGCGCTGGCCTGTACCTTTGCCGGTCATCACCAGCAGGTGGGAGACGTGGCCAGAGCCTATTTGAAGGGTCTCGGCCTCAAAGGTACAGCTACCACCATTTTGGACGGTCTCAAGGACCCGGCTGACGAGGTGGCGCTGGTTAATTCGGTTATCGGGCAGAGCACTGCCCAGGAAGACATTCACGGGGATTCATCGGCGCATTCGGGAACCATGGTCATACCCACTTCCCTCGCTCTGGGCGAGGAAATCGGCTGCTCGGGGAAAGAGTTTATCGTGTCAGTGGTAGTGGGATATGAAACGCTGGTCCGCATCGGCATGAGCATGTTCAGCCCGGATTTCTCCAGGAGATTTCGCCCCAGCGGCATCTTCGGGCCGTACGGCACGTGCGCAGCCGCATCCAAGCTTCTAAAACTGAAAGAAGTGGAAATCGTCAATGCATTGGGCATGGCGGGGAACCTGTCTGCCGGGCTCAATCAGTGGGCGCTGGATGGGTCCACCGAGATATGTTTCCAGAATGGTTTCGCCACGAGAAACGGTATGACCTCGGCCCGGCTGGGTAAAGCCGGAATTCTGGCGGCCAGGTCCATAGTCGACGGATTCATCGGGGCCTGGTCCGTTTACGGCAAACAGGAAGCTGCTTCGAGGATTACTGCTGACCTGGGCACAAATTACGAAATAATGAGAGTCTACTACAAGCCTGCACCGGCCTGCGCCTATGCGCAGTCGGCTGCGTCGCTCGCTCTTAAAATGGTCCAGACCAATGAGATTAATCCCAACGATATAGCACGTATTGAGATCAGGACTTTTAAAGTAGCCAAGGAGTATCCGGGACTGGATTACGCCGGGCCGTTTAAGGATATTGCCCAGGCCAAGATGAGCCAGCAGTTTTCAGTGGCGGCTGTAGTGGCATTCAAGGAGCTGAGCCAGAGCAATTATGACAGATTCACGGATCCTCTGGTAAATAGAATCGCCTCCGTTTCCACGCTGGAAACCGATGATACGCTTACAGGGAGCTATCCTCAGAAACAGGGCTGTTCTATCAAAGTGGTATTACAGGATAAGAGGGTAATCACAGCCAGTCAGGACGACCTCAAGGTTTTTGATCGTAATCAGGTGATAGCGAATTTTGAAGCCCAGGGGAACCGCACGCTTGGCGCAAAACAGACAGA
>JBAZLT010000321.1:0-2822 GCA_041650115.1 Dehalococcoidia bacterium
GGCTCGACCACTTCGCGCGATATCCTGTCGTGGTCTATCACGAATGCGCCCAGTTCCTCGAACATATGGGCAACCGTGCTTTTACCCGTTCCTATGGTTCCCGTAACACCAGCTATAATCATTTATAATTGCCACCGTTGGAGCCGCAGAACCTGCCCGCTTTAAGCTCAGCCAGAAGCTCCCCTTCATTACGTATGTCGTTTTTAAATATTGTAATACATTTACCCATTTCGTCCAGGTGATGGGCGTCGCTGCCTCCTGAGGTCTGGAAGCCGAGCTTATCGGCAAGCTTGCAGGCGAAGATATTGTTTCCTTCCATATTGCGGCCGTTGAAGCCCTCCAGGGCATCGACTTTATCGAATACCGGCCGCTTCAGCACCAGATCGGCCGCGGTCTGAAAGTCGGATAAGGCATGGCAGGGATAACCGCGGAAGGGATGTGCCGCAATCATGAAGGCGTCTGACTCAATACTGAGATTACGCAGGGTATCGATGTCTATTACCGTGGTGAAATTGATATTCAGTCCGAAGACCAGTATTTCCCCACCCTCCTTTATCATAACCTCGACACCGCGGAAAACCGGGAAATCATATTTGGCGCTGAGCGCCAGGATATCCGAGAGTTCCCACGCCCGGTCATGTTCAGTGAAGCACAAGCCGTCCAGACCCAGTTCGCGCGCTTTGAGGATAGCCGCCTCCGGATCGAGTCTGCTGTCGGGGGACAGCCTGCTCGTATGGATATGCAGGTCGATCTTCAATCTACGTGTCCACCGGAATTTATTGATGCTGGATATTTATGAGCGGAAGGCTTCCCGCAGAGCCTGTTGTAATTGATCTGCAGGCGAATTATAGCAATACTTACAAAATTTGACTACCAATCAGGCCTTGTCTATTATTGCAGCATAAAGGGAGGTGCTGTGATGTCCGGGCAAAACGTGATCGTTACCGCTGCATTGACAGGGTCCGCCCATTTTCCCAGTATGTCCCCCTATCTACCCCTGACACCGCAGCAGATAATCGACGACGGTATACGTGCAGCGGAGGCGGGGGCGGCCATATTGCATATACACGTCCGAAACCCGGAAAACGGAATGCCCAGCCCCGACATCGAGATCTTCCGTACGGTGCTGACCGGTATAAAAAAGTCTACTAATGCCGTGATCTGCGTCAGTACGGGGGGCGGTATGGGTATGAGCACAGAGCAAAGGGCTGCTCCGGTTACCACCTTCAGGCCTGAGATCGCGTCTCTCAACTTCGGCTCGATGAACTTCTCCGTCTTTCACGTGGCGGAAAAAATTCGAGACTGGAAATATCCCTGGGAAAGGCTGGGCATGCTGGCCAGCGAGGACTACATCTTTCCCAATACCTTCAAAACGCTGCGCGAGTTTTTAACGTTGTTTGCCGCCAGCGACACCAAGCCCGAGGTGGAGATCTACGACCTGGGCATGGTCAACAACCTTGCTTTCATGGTTGAACGAGGCCATATGAAGCTGCCCGTGCACATACAGTTCGTGACCGGCACGCTGGGCGGCGTGCCCTCGACCGTCAACAGCCTTGTTACGCTGGTTAATGCAACCCGGGAGGCTATTGGCGAGGGCAATTTCACGTGGTCTGCCATTGGAGCGGGAAGGTTCCAGATGCCCATCTGCACCGTGGCAATTGCCATGGGCGGCCATGTCAGGGTGGGCATGGAGGACAATCTCTATCTGAGCAAGGGCGTGCTGGCTAAAAGCAATGCCGAACTGGTGCAGAAGATCGTACGCATCATGCGGGAACTCGGACATGAGCCGGCCAGCCCGGCCGAGGCCAGGACCATGCTGGGACTGAAAGGCCAGGATAAGGTAAACTATTGAAGTATCCGCGCCACGGATTCAATATTCGGCCTGATTGAAATTTCGAGCGATTATATATAAAGTGTAGGGGGATTTTATCTCCTCTATTCTTGCAGCCAGGAGGAACCGATGTCAGCTTACCGCGATCTTATTTATGGTGTCCAGGGACATGTTGCTATTATCACGCTCAACCGTCCGGGATCGATGAACGCCTGGTACAGGGGTATGAACAACGAACTGAAGCAGGCGGCCATTGAGATTGAGAACGATCCAAACGTGAGAGTGGTGGTCATCACGGGATCGGGTGAAAAGGCGTTCAGCTCCGGCATAGATTTGAAGAAAATCGCCTCGGGAGAGAACTTCATCACAGGACCGGATATACGTGACTACTATGACGGCATCAGCAAGTTACGCGACGTTTTTACCATGTATGAGAAGCTGGCGGTTCCCGTAATCGCAGCCATCAACGGCTACTGCCTGGGAGGGGGACTCGAGCTGGCCCTGGCCTGCGATTTCAGGGTGGCGGTGGAATACGCTGTATTCTCCCTTCCGGAAGTGCAACTGGGAATCATCCCGGACCTGGGCGGATGCCAGAGGCTGCCCAGGGCGGTGGGTATCGGCAAGGCCAAAGAGCTGATCTATACGGGTAAAAGAATCGAGGCGCCGGAGGCCTTGCGAATCGGCCTGATACAGCAGATATACCCGAAGGGTAAGCTGATGGCGGAGGCCCTTAAAATGGCCGGTGAGATAGCTGGCTATAATCCTGTTGTCGTGCAGGCTGCCAAGCGGGCCTGCAATGTAGCCATGTCATATCCGCTGGAGATCGGGCTGAGCTTTGAAACCATTTCGTCGGCCTTTACAATGAATGATACTCAGCATGGTACCAGGCCATTCGCTATAAAATAATTGGTATATCAGGGATTAAGGGAGATTATATGGCCAGCGTTGTAGCAGTATGCAGAAGCGATACCAAGGGCGTTAAAAAAGTACC
>JBAZLT010000322.1:0-2816 GCA_041650115.1 Dehalococcoidia bacterium
GGTCGAGCGCGTGGCCGGGTCCAACAGCGCGGGGCACGGTCTGCGTGGCGCCGGCTGCCGGTATAAAACCCAGCGCAACCTCCGGCAGCCCGAATACGGCGTCTTCGGAGGCTATTCGTATGTCGCAGCACATGGCCATCTCGATGCCGGAGCCGAAAACGTAGCCGTGCAGCGCGCCGATAACAGGCTGGGGAAGGTTGAGAAAAAGACCCCATACATCCCTGTGCCAGCGCACATGGCGGGCGGCCGTCGGAGCGGGAGCGGAGAGAAACTCGCTCAGATCGGCGCCGGCGCAGAAGGCCTTCTCCCCGGCGCCCTTTAATACGGCGACATGCATATCGCTGTCAGCTTTGATCGCCGAGAGGACCTCGTAAAGCTCGTCGCGCATGCGGACGTTGTAGATATTCAGCACCCGGGGACGGTTAAGCGTAATAAAGGCTATATGTCCCTTTTTCTCGAAGATGATGGTCTCGAATCCGCCCATCATTTCCCCTTGAATTCGGGTTTGCGCTTCTCTTTAAAGGCATTGATGCCCTCGGTGCGGTCTTCGGTGGTATGCAGCAGGAAGTAAAGATCGCCCTCGAGCTGCAGTCCCTGTGCCAGCGTCCTATCCAGTCCCTTGTATACGGCCTCTTTGCAGAATCTGAGCGCCCACGAAGCCTTGCCGGCCATCTCGCGTCCCATCTCAAGCCCAGCGTTCAACACGTCTTTAGCCGGCACGACCCGGCTGACCAGCCCGATGCGCAGGGCCTCGGCGGCCGATATCGTATCTCCGGTCAGCATCAGCTCCATAGCCATGGCGCGTCCGATCAGGCGGGGCAGACGCTGCGTGGCGCCGTCGGACGGTATCAAGCCCCGCTCGATGCCGGGTAACGAAAAAAGAGCTGTATCAGCCGCGATCCTGATATCGCAGGCCAGCGCCAGCTCCAGTCCCATGCCCGTTGCGTCACCGTTGATGGCCGCTATGACCGGGCAATTGAGTGATGCTACGGGCGCCGACAGTGAAAAAGCCGTCTGCGTCCTGTTCGCGGATGCAACGTCTCCGCAGAAGACCGGGCCGCTGCCGCTGATGACAGCGGCCCTGATCTCCGTATCGTAGTTCAATTCGTCGCAGATTGAGGCCAATTCGGCGGCCAGGTCCGGACCGGGCAGGCCCTGCGCCAGCCTGATCACGGCCAGTCCGCGATCGCATTCGTACGTTGTAGTCGAGCTCATGAGCGGTTACTTCTTGGCGGGTACCTCGGCCTGCAAGATCAGCTTTCTGGCCTTGAAGTCCTCGATCTGCTCTTTGGTATAGCCGATCTCCAGCAGCACCTCTGTGGTGTGCTCGCCCAGCATGGGCCCGGGCCTCAGCACTTTGCCCGGTGTCTCCGAGAACTCCGCGTTTACACCCTGCAGCTGCACTTTACCCCACTGGGGATGATCCTGGAACTCATACACCCCCGTGGCCTTGCAATGCGCGTCGCTCTGCAGCAGGTCGACGATACCCTGGCCCTGCGCGGCGGGAACGCCCTGCATTGCAAGCAGCAGCGCCCAGGCATTGGCGGGCGTGGTGAAGAAGGTCTCCTCCAAAATGGCCTCGAGCTCCTTATCGTGCTTCTTGCGGGCGCCGGCGGTGGCGAAGCGCGGATCGGTGGTGAGTGCGGTCAGCCCCAGCACCTTGCACAGGGTCTGCCAGTGCGCCTCTTTGGGACAGTAAATGTAGAGCCAGCCGCCGTCGATGCCCTGGTAGAGACGGTCGAGCGCTCCCAGCCCCTTGATGTCGGGCTTGCCCAGATACTTGCGCTTCATGCCCTTGTACTGGATGAAATTGCCCGACTGCAGCGTGACGGCGGAGCGCAGCAGCGAGGTCTCCACGAATTGGCCCTGCCCCGTGCGCAGCTTGTTGAAAAGGGCCAGCGATGCGCCGAAGGCGCCCAGCATCGGCCCCATCTCGTCGTTGAGCTGTATCTTGTGGAAGATCGGCGTCTTGCCGGGCCCGCCCTGTCCCAGCATCTGGCCGCTCATAGCCTGGAAAAGGGGATCGTAGCCGGGACGCTCCGCATCGGGACCTTTCGATCCGAATGCGGGCATGGAGACATATAGTATGTCCGGTTTGATCTTCTTAACGGTCTCGTAGTCCATACCGAGCTTTTTCATGATTCCCGGACGGGAATTCTCTACGACTAAATCACAGGTGGAGACCAGCTTGTGGGCGATCTTTCTGGCCTCCTCCTGCCTGAGGTCGATGACGATGCCGCGCTTGCCGCGGTTAACGCCCATGAATCCGCCGGCCAGCATGCGCCAGGAATCGCCGTCGATAGGCTCGATCTTGATCACGTCTGCGCCCAGGTCGGCCAGCTCGCGGCATACGCCGGCGCCTGCCAGCATGGTGGTGAAATCCGCTACTCTGATCTTCTCAAAAGGCATCATTTTATTATTTCCTCCTCGGAGCCAGTTTGATCACGTTTTCCTGCTTGAGCCGTTTGATCTCCTGCGCCGAATAACCGAGCTCCCTGAGCACTTCGCGCGTGTGCTGTCCGGGCTGCGGCGATGGTCCCTGGATCTTGCCCGGAGTGTCTGCCAGGGCTACGGGGACGCCCATCTCCTTAACGGCGCCCTTTTTAGGATCCTTGACGGTCTGCACCATGTCGCTGGCGATGACCTGCTTGTAGGCCATGAAGTCATCGACGTTCTGCACCGGCGCTACGGGTATGCTGGCATTCATGAACTGCTTGATCCACTGCTCGCGAGTCTTGGTTTTGTAGAGGGGCTTGAGCATGGACATGACCTGCGCGTTGCGCGGCGGGAAGATAAGGAAGGGCGCTCCCTCGAAA
>JBAZLT010000323.1:0-2810 GCA_041650115.1 Dehalococcoidia bacterium
TTTCAAAAACTCTGAATTGTCTAATAGTTTTCCGCCAGCATCTCGTAGTATGATTGAGGATGCCGGCAGGCAGGGCATATTTTAGGAGCTTCATTGCCTTCGTATACGTATCCGCAATTGGTGCAGTGCCACTTTATTTTATCTTTCTTCTTGAAAACCTGGGATTCTGCCACGTTGCTGATCAATTTTCTGTATCTCGCCTCGTGAAATTTCTCGACCATGGATATCTGGTCGAAGGAGTTGGCCACCTCGGGAAAGCCTTCCTCCTTTGCAGACCTGGAGAACTCCTGGTACAGCGTTGTCCACTCCATTTTCTCGCCCGCAGCAGCCTCTTCCAGGTTGGTCTTGGTGTCTTTGATCACACCCGCCGGGTAGGAGGCAACTATCTCAACGTCGCCTCCCTCCAGGTACTCGAAAAAGATCTTGGCGTGCTCTTTTTCATTGAAGGCCGTTTCCTCGAAGATATTGGCGATCTGCATGAATCCGTCCTTGCGCGCCTGGCTGGCAAAGTACGTATACCTGTTTCTGGCCTGCGACTCTCCAGCAAAAGCCTTCAGCAGGTTCTGCTCCGTTTTGGTGCCTTTAAGCGATTTGCCCATGGTCTGAACCTCCTCGATGCATCATTCCGCACAATTTTACAGGATATGCACAATATGTAAGTGACGAATGTCACGGATAATATTGCGCAGTATTATTAAATACCATTCTCAGGCAATCTGCAACAGCCCTTAAGTGCCATCACATTGCTTTTCCGGTCTGCGCTGCATATTTGTACAGCCTGGCCAGAGCCCTGATGGTAATATCGCTGGCAGGGTAAACGGGGAATCCGTTTTGCTCAAAGGCATTTTTCAGCAGAAGGTTGCCCCTCCTGTCCTCATCATCTTCCAGAAAGGGATCCAGTGATACGCTGAGAAGCACGGGCTTGCCCAGTATATCCCGGCAATAGCGGCTGCCCTCGAGCATCATCTCCGTGACCAGGTTCATATGATCGATTGCTTCATGCTTGCGTGCCCGCCGTATATACCTGAACTGATCGAACATAAAAACCAGCGAGTCGATGTTGTCGTCTTCCGCCACGACTTTAACGATGTCTCCCAGGCTGCCTTCCTTCTGGAAAACTTTATAGAAGATGGGCCAGGCATCGAGAGGGTTGCCTGTGCTCGTACCGGCCCTGGGCACCAGGCGACCCAGCCTGTCCAGCGTTTTCTCCGTGAATGGAGGCACGGCCATTCCCTCTGCTGCGCACAGGTCGGTCTGTATGACGCTGAAGCCGCCGGAATTGCTTATCAGCGATACCCGGTTGCCACGTGGCAGAGGAGAGTGGCTGAAAGCAGCCACTGTATTGACCAGTTCATCGTGATTGCTTACCTGTATCACACCGCACTGTCTGAAAAGAGTTTTCCACAGCTCGGGTGTTCCTGTCAGCTGGCCTGTGTGCGACCTTGCCACACGGTTGCCGTTATCCGTCAGTCCTCCCTTGACCGCCACTACCGGCTTTCTGCACGCAGCGTACTTGAGCGCTTCGAACAGACGTTTACCGTTGCTGGATCCTTCGATATAAAGGGCAATCACCTTTGTCTGCGGATCGTCGGCCATATATTCCAGGAAATCGGGGCAGTCGAGGTCAGTGGCATTTCCATAGCTGACAACCTTGCTGAAATGCAGGTTCTTTGTCTTGCCGAAATAAGAAAAAGACTCGGCAACGCTGCCGCTCTGGGCAATGACACCCACGTTGCCTTCCGTCTCGCTTGATTCAGGGACGATAGCCAGTCCCGAGCGCGGGCAGTAGATGCCGAAACAATTGGGTCCGATAATCCTTATCTTGCCGGCGGCAACATCCCTCAGTTCTTTCTCCAGAGCATGACCCTCGGGCAGGCCTGTTTCGCTGAAGCCCGAGGTGAAGATGTGAGCCGCCGCGATGCCTTTCTGGATGCATTCGCCAACCACTTTCGGAACCAGGTTGGCATTCACACCGATGATGGCATAGTCGATCGGCTCCTCGATGTCGAGGACGCTGGCATAGCACTTGCGACCGAATATCTCATTATATTTGGGATTGACGAAAAACACGTTGTCTCTGATCTTGGTCTTCATCAGGGCCAGCGTGGCAATATCGGCAACAGGGGAGGCGCCAATTATAGCGACTTTGCTGGGATGAAAAATACTGTTCAATTCACTGTACTTCGATTGTTTCATGCCGGGGACCTCCTTTGCCGCTATATTTCCTGAAGAATAAATACGCTGTTCTCAGGTTGCCGTTAAAATATGCGCGGTTTCGAAACAGGCAGTTCAAAATTATATAATATTTGGGCTGTAATATCTGGCATAACCCCAATGATACGGGAGCGAGGTTGAGTTCCCGTATAATGTTAACGGAGGTCAATTAATGAGATTAAGGGTCACCCGCTTGAAGATCCTTTTTATCCTGGTCGCGGCTGCAGCCCCGGCTGTGGGAGCGTGCGCAGCTCCCGTGGTCCAGCCTCCTCCCACTCCTGCTCAGCCCGCTGTCGACATACCCGTGATCAGAGATATAGCGGGAGCACAGGAGTGGTATCCCGGCGAAGAGGGCCTTCTGATATGCGATTGCCCGGATGCCGACAAGAAGTCCCTTTCATATACCTGGATCGCCGAAAATGGAACCATCAGGGGGGAAGGTCAGCGGGTATACTGGGCGCCTCCTGAAATGACGGGGGAGTATGAGATAACTCTGAAGGTGACCGATGCCGGCGGGAAAGAGGAGATATTCAGCAAAAAGTTCAGGGTAGTCGCCGCTCCGGCTCCGCCGCAGGACAATACGATATATTTAAAGC
>JBAZLT010000324.1:0-2809 GCA_041650115.1 Dehalococcoidia bacterium
TCACTGACTATTATTTTTAAAACAGCGTCTCGTCTTTTATAAGCAGCCTTGCTCATTTTTAGCACTCTCCACTTTAGACTGCTAATTTACTATATACTTTAGCACTGGATTAAAAACAAGTCAAAAGCGGGGAAGCGGGGCGGCGCGAAGGCCGCCCCTGCGTATCTGGTTAATACCCGGGGCCGTGCTTATTTGGGTGCGGCGGTGACCTCCAGTACAACATCAGGCCACTGTATATACTGCGCTATGCCATTGCCATTTGTGGTGCGCCTCATGAATCCTGCTTCCGCCTGGAATCTTTCAAGCCGGTTGTCCACCGCCGTAACGAGCTCGGGAGTCACATCCACCTCTACAATCTGTTTGTTCAGATAAGCCTCGGACCGCTGGAAGGGTGAGCCGTCAACCGTGCCGAACTTGGGCAGGGTCGATCCGTATGAAATGCGCATGATCTGGAATCCGCCCAGTCCCGTGACCGGATCGAATGGGTCTTCACCCACCACCCTGCCGTCGATAAACTTAAGCCTGGCCTGCTTTATCTCCATGCCCATCAGCGGGAAGATATTGTAGCTGAAGAAAGCCCGGTAGCCTATATTCTTGTCATCGTCTCCCGCCCTGTAGATGCTATTATCCCTGTCGCCTTCGGATGTGACGGTGCCGCTTTCTTTGGGTATCAGGGTGAAGGTCTGCACGCTGCTGGGAGCCGCCACGGATATCACAATCTCCTGCCTGGTCTCGGCGCCCTTCCCGTCACTGACCACCACGAAGACGCTGTAGTTACCCGATTTATTGGGCGCAGTCCAGGATACTTTGTTTCCGACGCCGCTGAGTGTGCCCTCCCTGGCCTCCCAATTATATTGGACCGCATCTCCGTCCTGATCGCCGGCGATACAGGTCAGCGTGGTCATAGCCGACGGCAGAATCGCAGCCGGGTCAGCCGTGAGCCCTGAGATGGAAGGCGCATGGTTGGCGCTTACCGCAATGGGCACGGTTGCCTGCACCGATGCGCCTTTGCCGTCATCAACCGTGAGCTTGATCTCGTAGGTGCCGTAACCCTTGGGAGCACGCCAGGTGGTATTGGGCCTGCCGTTTTCAATAAATTCGCCGCCTGTAGCGGTCCAGTTGAAATTAATACTATCGCCGTTGGGATCGGATACCACGCTCTGAATATTTACCATTCCTCCCGGATATGTCTGGTTCTGCGCAGCTGTAATGCTTGCTATGACAGGGGGCATATTGCCCGTCGGGGCTGCAGGCGCTGCCGGCTGCGCGCAGGCTGCAGTCAGCGTCAATGCAATAACCACCGTGAGTAAAAGTGCATAAACAATCCTGTTTTTCCTCATGTTAACCTCCTGATTAATTTATTCCTTACGTTATGGAGCAAACGTAATAAGCAGGCTGGCCTCCGGCCATTCCACATAGTCAATAGCATCATTGCCGTTGCTTGCCCGGTAGAAAAGGGCTTCCACCTGCAGCCTTGTCGCACCGGCGGCGATAAGGCTCCTGACCTCATTGGTAACATCTATCTCGTTGGGCGAGGTTGTCAGGACGGCGCTGGCTGCAAAGATGGTTTCTCCGGTTATGTTGTAGTCAGGCAATCCTTCGCCGTAGTTGACCCTCCACAGGCGCAGGCCCCCCAGCGCATTGAAAGGATCGCCGACGACGGTTCCCGGCCCGAATTTGATTTTGGCCTGTCTGACATTGGTTTTATTGAGGCCGAAGATATCGAAACTGAAAAATGCCCTGTAGGTCAGGTTCGCCGCATCGTCGCCCGCCCTGTACCTGGTCGTATCCCTGTCGCCGGTGGAGGATACGGTCCCGCTTTCTTGTCTCACCAATTTAAGAGTAATCTCACTGGTTGACGGTGTTACATTAACTAAAATCGTCTGCTTGGATTCAGCGCCTTTGCCGTCGCTGACGGTGCACGTGATGCTGATATCTCCGTTCTTATTGGGCGATATCCAGGTGACCCTGTTGCCCGTGCCAGAGATCGAGCCGTCGCCGGCGCTCCAACTGAAACGGACGATATCCCCGTCCGGATCGCTGGCCACGCACGTAATGACCGTGCTTCCGCCGGGAGTCACATTAACAGGATTGGCGGACAGGCTGCTGATGGCCGGCGCCCTGTTGCTCGACACTGTAATCGAAGTCTTTGATTGAGCATAACCACCTTTTCCATCCTCGACAACCAGAGTTATGTCATATACACCGATCTGGGACGGCGCCTGCCAGATGTTGTTCTGTCCTGACCCTCCAAATCCACCGCCGCTGGCCGACCACTTGTAACTGAGCGTGGCATTGGATGGATTGATCACGGAGCTCTGTATGACTACCGTGCCGCCCGGCAGTACCTGGTTTTGCACAGGGCTCAGGCTTTGAATAGATAGCTGTTGCCCCGCCGGTGATGCGTTCTGAGAGCATGACAGTATTCCCGTCGAGATCAGAAATACGCTGGATATTAATAGAAACACACGCCCGAAGTTCTTCATGTTGCGCTCAAACCTCCACTCTTAGCAGTACCAGAATTATAGCAACCGTTATGGCTAAAACAAAAACACCGGCTGAGCTTCCATTCAGTTGCACACAGTTATATCGTAGCGCGCCACTTTCCACGCATCGTTGCCCCTAAGGGCTATTTTGAAACTCCAGACCTTCCCCGGCTCAAACCGCCCGATGCTATCCGAGTATACGCCGAGGCTGTTGCCGGCGTAATCATAAAAGGTCACGCAGATTTTGCAGTTGTCCAGCGGCCACGCCAGCATGTTTTGCGCCTGGCCCTCGACGGTTGCAGAGCTCTGCGCCACGTCGGCTG
>JBAZLT010000325.1:0-2800 GCA_041650115.1 Dehalococcoidia bacterium
CGGCCATCAGGCGCTGTATATCGCTTACCGACAGAGCAGTGGGCAGAGGTTTATTTACCTTGGGCGCAGTCAGGCTGGGACCCAGCTCCTTGTTGACCTTTCCTCGTTCGGCCATAAACTTGAGAAAGGTCCTGGCCGCTGCGATCTTGCGCGCAACGGTGGAAACGGTGTAGCTCTTTTGCTTGAGGCTTTGCATGTAGGACGCGAGGTGATCTTCGCTCAGCTCGGCGGCATTATAGCCGGGACCCTCTTTCTCTTGGATCGTCGCGATATAATCGGCCAGCTGGCTCAGATCATTATGATAAGCATCGAGGGTGTTCCTCGAGCACTTCTTCTCTTTAGCTATGTAATTAAGGAATAATCTTATGTCTTCTTCCATAACGGCGACCACTATTTTAACATAAATCGGCAAGCCCGTAATAGAACTTCGATTTGATCCTGCCTCACCTTTTGTAAGCCGGTTGTATCGATGCTAAAATTCTTGCGAAAGTGATTAAACCGCACATTGCATCGTACCTGAAGCTTCTGCCTCCCAGGCCCGGCGTCTATACATTCAAAGACGTCGACGGTTCAGTCATATACATCGGCAAGGCCTCAAACCTGCGCAACCGGGTGAAAAGCTACTTCAAACATACGCCCGGTTTACCCGAAAAAACATCCCGTATGGTGCAGCACATCGATAAAATCGAATTCGTAATCACCGAATCGGAGATAGCAGCACTCGTACTTGAATGTCAGCAGATAAAGAAACACCGGCCCCCTTACAACATACTCCTCAAGGACGATAAGAGTTTTCCATATATTAAGATAGATGTCAAAAATGAATGGCCCACCATCAGCATCACCCGGCGCCGCTATAACGACGGCGCCAGATATATCGGACGTGTGCCCAGCGCCTGGTCGGCACGCCAGACCTATGATTTTATTAAGAAAGTGTTCCCCCTGAGGTCCTGCGATAAGAAGATCAGCTGCAATGAAATCAGGCCGTGCTTGAAATACCATATCCGCCGCTGTTACGGCCCCTGTATAGGAGCCATCAGCAAAGATGATTATCAGGCCGTTGTGCGGCAGGTGGTGGCCGTACTTGAGGGCAAAGAGGAGATGGTGCTGCGCGACCTTAAAAAAGCCATGGCCGCAGCCTCGCATTCGCTTGAATTTGAGAAGGCGGCAACCCTGCGCAATCAGGCGCAGGCCATCGAAGCCGTCATCGCCAGCAACAACATTCCCCTCAACATCCGCGGCGAGCAGGACGCTATAGCTATTGCCCGCGACGGCGATCTGGCCTGCGTTCGCATTTTCTCCATTAACAACGCGCGGCTGGCCGGAGATGAATACTTTGTACTTGACGACGTTGGAGATGAAAGCGACGCCAGACTGCTTGAAGGATTCATCAAGCAGTACTATTCTTCATCAGACCATATCCCTGTATTGATCTTGCTGCAATCTCCTATCTCCGAAGGTCAGCTCATAGCCGAATGGCTGAAAAGCAGGCGCGGATCAGGTGTCGATCTGCGCGTACCCCAAAAAGGGGTCGGCCTCCGTCTTATCAACATGGTTATGGAGAATGCCCGCCAGCAGCTTGAAATCTACAAAAACAAGCGCGCGGCAAGACCTGAGAATTTTAAAACGCTGTCCAACCTGCAGGAGATGCTCGATCTCAAGCGCTTCCCTCATAGAATTGAAGCCTACGACATATCCAACATACAGGGCACCAGCGCTGTCGGCAGCATGGTGGTGTTTGAGGACGGCGGGGCCAGGCCCTCTCATTACCGCCGTTTCAGGATAAGGTCGGTCGCGGGCAGCGACGATTACGCCATGATGCGTGAGATGATCCGGCGGCGTTTCAAAAAGCACGACGGGGAGGGAGATAAATGGGCCAGTCTGCCGGACCTGGTGTTGATCGACGGAGGCAAAGGCCATCTCAATGCCGCTTTATCCGCTATGAGCGAGGCGGGCATCACGGACGTACCGGCGGCCGGCATAGCCAAAGAGAATGAGGATATCTACCTGCCCGCTCTCAACGAGCCTGCACCCATGGATAAGTCGTCGCCTGAACTGCATCTGCTGCAGAGGGTACGTGACGAAGCGCACAGGTTTGCTGTCACTTATCACAGGAACGTCCGTGGCAAAGCATCCCGGGAATCGGCGCTGGATGGTGTCTCCGGCATAGGGCCCGCCCGTAAAAAGGCGCTGATCAGGAGATTCGGCTCAGTGCGCAAAATAAAGGAAGCGCGCATAGAAGAGATCACGTCCGTCGAGGGAATTACGCCGGGCCTGGCACAGAGGATACTCGAGTCCCTGTAACGGCACCGGGTCACACAACCTCATCCAGGTCGAGCAGCATCCCGTCTCTGGCGGCAATTACCCGTACGCCGGTGGAATCGCTAACTCTGTGCTCGATATCCCACGGCTTTTCCCGCCACATGGTCAATCCGAAATGCGTGAGCACCGCTGTCTTAGGTTTAATCTCCCGAATAATCGTCTCCGCCTCGGGCAGTGATAGGTGGTCGACCGGCAGCCTCCTCTCATAGCTCAATACATTGATTATCACCAGTTCCGTCATGTAATGGCTGGCCAGAGAATCGAAAATCCTGGTGTCGGTAATCCAGGAGAACTTGTGACGAGGGGTTTCGAATACGAACCCGTATGTCTCGACCTGATGAATGTGCTTCACGGGCGTGGTGAAGGCCACATCGCCTTCAGCCTGCGACTTCCCCTCCTCCAGCATCTCCACTTTATTGGGATATGCCTTCACGTAGGGAAGAATCACGGCGCCGTTATCAAAGGCATCTGCCGGGGC
>JBAZLT010000326.1:0-2799 GCA_041650115.1 Dehalococcoidia bacterium
GCCGCCACCGCAACAGGTCGACCATTCGCCCGATGTCCACTCCGGCTCGGACAGCTCCAGGTTCTCGATTGACCGCAGGACTCTGCGCGGTTGATCTATAAGCCCCATGTACCTGCCCAGCTGGCAGGGATCGTGGTAGGCCACTTTGACCTTACGCGGATAGCGAAAATGGCCCGGTTTGATCCTGTCAGCGATCTCTTCAATGAAGTGGCGGACCTGCAGGTCGTAGCCGGGCACCGCGGCGGCAAAAAGCGTGCGCAGGGCGTACGTGCAGGAGGGGACGATGCCGACTATTTTTTTTACGCCCTGCGACCTGAAGCGGGCAACGGCTTTGGCCGCGTTGGCGGCAAACTCGTTGCGCAGCCCCATATGGTAAAGCGGTGCGCCGCAGCAGGGCTCGTCCACACCCAGATATCCCGGTTCGAGGCCAAGATATTTGAGCACGCTTACGGCGTCTCCCAGCACGTTGCTGTCGCCGCCTCCGTCGCGGGACAGCACCTTCGTATAAATACCGGCTACATCCACTCCCAATTTCCTGGGGATGCCGGCCAGCACCACCGGCAGATCGGGATCGATAGACATGCGGTCTGCGGTCCTGACCAGCGTAACCAGCGGCTCGAGCATGGACGAATATTGATAGCCGCAGCCGGCGAAAAACACCGTAGAGCGGTCGGCGGAAAATTCCAGCCCCTCGGCCCATTTAGCCCTGGCTTCGACCGGCAGGCCGAGTATATTGTCACGGCTGTTGATGTTGTCTGCTATATAAGACAGCCCCGGCGGGACGAGATTGCGTGAATTCTTCTTCATTTTCGTGTTCTGCGCCGGGTAACCGGCCCTGCTTATTGTAGCAGGAATGCGCCATGCGGCTTCAACGGTAGACTATTTGCTGCACAATCAGCAGTGATCCGGCCACGAAGAGCAGCGCATAGATAAGCACCTTGTACACCAGCGTCCTGAAGGTCATGCGGCTGCCGAACAGTATGCCCAGTATCAGGCCGGGCAGCACGATGCCCGTCGTCGCCAGGGTGGTGACATTTATCTGTCCGATAGTGAAGAGGTTGACCACCAGAATGATATACAGGATCAGCCACAGCATGGAAATAGTGGCCCGGAATTCGGCGGGCTCTTTGAACTCGCGGCTGGAATAGTAAATGATGAGCGGGCTTCCGCTGGCGAATATGCCGTGGAAGATACCCCCCACAATCAGTATGGGCCAGCCCAGAAACCAGGGCAGGCTTCCGCCGGCAGCCCGCGTTTTATATATGAGAACGATCTCCATCACGGAGACAGCCATGATGAAGATGCCCAGCAATATCAGCAGCTGAGTATAGTTGCTCACCATAGTCCTGTAGGAGATGCCGATGGCCATGCCTATGATGGCTGCAGGCAGGATATTCAGAAGCAACACTTTCCACCTGATGTGCTTGAACCAGCGCGCCACCAGCCACAGGCTCTGCAATAAACCGAGGATAACCAGGACGGGCAATATGGTTTCCAGCGGAAATATGAAAATGCCCAGGGCCAGCGCGATGATATTGGCGCCGAAGCCCAGCACGGTCTCCACCGTGTGGGCGAATATAAGTACGATAACCAGCAGAAAGATACGTAATAACAGGGGATCCATATCGCTCCCGGATGGACGGCCGCCCGATCAGCGGCGGCTGTCAGGGCTCAAGGATTTTAGCACGACGCGGCTGCGCTGTCATGCGCAGCGCTGCGACTAAACGTTCTGTGGAACGGTGTTACTTTTTAACCGGTCCCAGGCCTTTGCGTTCCAGCCAGGCATCCTCGGCATGCAGGTAACTTAAAATAGCCTGCTCGCCCACGAACCTGATGGGCTCGGGCGGCCATTTGAAGACCTTGCGGTTTACGGGAAAGCACTCCGTCCACTCGGACTTCCGCTCCAGCAGCAGGTCGGCCATGACCTCGCCGTTGAGGTGGGTCAGAGATACGCCGTGTCCCATGCAGCCCAGGCTGTAAACCGCGTCCTTGCCTCCCAGGTATCCCAGCGCAGGCGTCATATCCATGGGAACGGAGACGGGCCCGCCCCAGCGGTGCGTTATCTTGATACCCGTGAGGCAGGGATAGAAATCTACGATGTCCTTTTCGAGCTGGGCGAATATCCTGGGATTCAGGTCCTTCTCCATATTTTTACCGTAGGTCAACGTGATATCGCGTCCTCCCATCAACAGGCGGTTGTCCGCGGTCAGGCGGTAGTAGTGCACCATGTTGCGGTAGTCCTCGATGCCCTCGAGGCCCTGCCAGCCCATCTCATCCAGCTGGGACTTACTGAGCGGCTCGGTCAGGACTATGTAGGTCCAGACCGGCTGCTGCATGGCGTTCAGCTCCGGTATGGCCAGAGAGTAGGCGTTGGTGGCCAGCACCAGCTTGTCCGCCTTGACAGTGGCTTTGGGCGTCTTAACCGCGAAGCCCGGCGCGTCGCGCTTTATCTCGGTCACCGGGGTGCGCTCGTAGACCTCGGCGCCGAACTTGACAGCCACGCGCTTCATCTCGCGCGCCAGCTTGGCCGGATTGACCAGTGCGCAGCGCGGCTCCCACCAGGATCCCATATAGAGTGGAGACTTAACGCGCTTCTGCACCTCCGCCGCCTCTATCCAGTCCACCCCCGTCAGCCCCAGCTCCTTGACCAGCTGCACCTCATCTCTGATGCGCTTGACGTAGGCCGGTGTTGTGGCGATGCGCAGGAAGCCGGTCCGCTCGTAGTCGCAATCGAGCTTGTGCTCGGCCACCAGCTCTCCCACGATATCTACAGCCCTCTCCATGTAGCGATGCGACTGC
>JBAZLT010000327.1:0-2776 GCA_041650115.1 Dehalococcoidia bacterium
GAGATACTGGAAGCGACCTACAAGTGCCCGGTGCAGCTCATCGCGCACGGCGATATCCCGCACCGCGTGCTGAGGGAACATTAATGTTCGAAGCGTTTCAGTTCGAGTTCATGCGCAATGCGCTGACGGCCGGGCTGCTGGCCTCGATCGCCTGCGGCATCGTGGGCGTATATGTGGTGGTCAAAAAGATCGTGTCCATGAGCGGAGGCATCGCCCACGCTTCCTTCGGAGGCATCGGCCTGGGTTATTTATTGAATTTCAGCCCGGTGCTGGGCGCCATGTTTTTCTCACTGCTGTCGGCGCTGACTATGGGACTGGTGACGCGCAAGACCAGGCTGCCGGAGGACACGGCCATAGGAATACTGTGGGCAATCGGCATGGCTCTGGGCGTCATATTTATCGGGCTTTCCCCCGGATTCGCACCGGACCTCATGAGCTATCTTTTCGGAAATATACTGACCGTGCCGCTGAGCGACCTGTACCTGATGGCCGGGCTCGACCTCGTTATACTGGTGTTGACCGCCGCCTTTTATAAGGAGTTTTTGCTGCTGTCATTCGATGAAGAGTTCGGAACGGTTGCGGGCATGCCTGTTGACGGACTCTACCTGTTATTGCTGTGCATGGTCGCCCTTACCGTCGTTGTGCTCATACGCGTGGTCGGAATGATACTGGTGATCGCCATGCTGGCCTTCCCTGCGGCAATGGCCAGGCAGTTCACCCGAGACATCAAGAAAATGATGGCGCTGTCGGTGATCCTCGGCATGATATTCACCTTCGGCGGCCTCTGGATATCCTATCTGCTCAACCTGGCCTCCGGAGCGACCATCATACTCCTCAGCGGCCTGGCGCTGCTGGCGACCTATATCGTAATGGGTCTGCGGCACAGGACGAAAGTACGCTTTACACGATAGAATTGCCATAGTATGATGGCTGTATTCTCAATTAATTGTTGGAGGTTGTATCGATGAGGAATATAATTCTTGTATCTTTACTACTTTTGATGTCGGCATCCGGCTGTATTACGTACGTGGGAGGCGGCACCGCCGGTCAGGCGCCGGTAGTGGTGAGCTTTACGGTCAGTCCCTCTTCCATCAAGACGGGGGAATCCGCCATACTTTCCTGGGAGGTTAAAAACGCCTCGTCCGTCAGTATCGATCCCGGCCTGCCGGCCGTAGCCACAACAGGTGCGGAGAAAGTCGTACCTTCATCTACCACAACCTATATCTTAACGGCCAGTAATTCTGCCGGCTCGACCAGGGCTACGGCTTTGCTGACAGTTACAGGCATACCGCAGCCACCCACTTCAGGGATTCCCGTCATACTATCGTTCACAGCTACCCCGGCGAGCATAAGTCCAGGTGGGTCCGCGGTATTGAGCTGGACGACCTCCAATGCGACGGGAGCCAGCATCAGCGGAATCGGCGCAGTCGGCACCAGCGGCGTGACATCTGTCAGTCCCATGGTAACTACAACGTATGTTTTGACGGCAACCAATGGCACGAACACCGTAAACGGCGCGACCAGCGTGGCGGTGACGGGAACCCCTGTGACACCTCCGCCATCTTCAGCCCTTCCCTCCATACTCAATTTCACAGCCAATCCATCCAATGTAAAGCTGGGCGGCTCATCAGTACTCAGCTGGGAAGTGCTCAATGCATCGTCGGTGGAGCTTCAAGGATACGGGCCTGTGCAGCCGTCCGGAAGCCTGACTATATATACTTCGGGTATGGGCACAATTACATTCCAGCTGACCGCACAGAACTCTGCGGGTTCAAGTGTTGCTACCACCACTATATCGGTCTCTCCTTAGCCTGCAGTCGCATTTTTGTTTGTATACAAAATAACCCTATGCTATGATTGGTGGAAGCGGCCGCGGCCGCTTCCACTATTTTTTAACAGGAGATCGGACGATGAAGATTGCCGTGTTAAACGGGAGCCCCAAGGGTGAGATCAGCGTAACTGTACAGTACATAAAATTCATCCAGAAGAAATTTCCCCAGCATGACCTTAAACTGATCAATGTCGCACACGATATAATTAAAATCGAAAAGGATGACGGCCTTTTCCAATCGATCATGGAAGAAGTGAAGAAATCGGATGGTGTTATCTGGGCTTTTCCGCTCTATGTCTTTCATGTATGCTCGCAGTACAAACGATTTATAGAGCTGATCGCTGAGAAGGGGGCGCAAAAGGCATTTGCCGGTAAGTATGTTACAGCGCTGAGCACATCTGTGCATTTCTTCGATAATACAGCGCATAACTATATGCGCGGCATTTGCGATGACCTGGACATGAAGTATATTGAGCCTTTTTCAGCGGATATGGATGACATCATGATTGAAAGCATGAGGCGTATTCTGCTCAAGTGGGCCGAAAACTTCTTTACCGCTATCGATAAAAAGGCGGCGACCATAAAGCTAAATGGCCCGGTCGTGTCCAAGAAGTTCATTTACAAACCGGCGGAAGGAGGGGGCAAAGTCGATACACGGGGCATGAAGATCAGGGTTCTGGCCGATATTAAGGACGAGAAGTCCAACCTGGCCAGGATGGTGCAGGGTTTTAAGGAGGCATTCAAGGGCGATATCGAGGTTGTCAGGACAGGAGATATAAAAATGCGCGGAGGTTGTCTGGGCTGCATGGAGTGTGCCTTTGATAATATCTGTGTCTACCAGGGCAAGGACGATTTCATCGACTACTTCAACGCCGGACGCGACGCCGATGTAACAATATTTGCCGGGGAGATCGTTGACCGCTTCTTCTCCGCGCGTTTGAAGAT
>JBAZLT010000328.1:0-2760 GCA_041650115.1 Dehalococcoidia bacterium
TCTGCAAGGAATGCGGGCTGTGTATTTATTTTTGTCCCCAAAAAGTCATTATACAATCGAGTAAGTTAAATGCCGCAGGTTATCTGCCGGCGGCGCTTAAAGATAACGGCGACTGCACAGGCTGCGCAGTCTGCGCCATAGTATGTCCCGAAGTGGCCATTGAGGTATTCCGTGCCTAGGATATTAATGGATGGCAACAGCGCCATAGGTGAGGCGGCAATCCGGGCTGGTTGCCAGTGTTACTTTGGATATCCCATAACACCGCAGAATGAGCTCACGGAATACATGGCAACCCACCTCAGCCGGCGCAAAGGCTGTGCATTTGTGCAGGCTGAGAGCGAGGTGGCTGCCATAAACATGGTGTACGGGGCCAGCGTGGCAGGAGCCAGGGCCATGACATCTTCCTCCAGTCCGGGCATCAGTCTCAAACAGGAAGGCATTTCGTATCTGGCGGCCTGTGAGTTGCCTGCAGTCATCGTGAATATGCAGAGGGGAGGACCCGGGCTGGGCAGTATTTCAGCATCGCAGTCCGATTACTTCCAGGCCACGCGCGGCGGCGGGCATGGAGACTATCGCACCATTGTGCTGGGCCCGTCATCCGTCCAGGAGCTGGCCGATATGACCATGCGTGCGTTCGATCTGGCCGATAAATACAAGATACCTGTGATTATCCTGGGTGATGGGGTCCTGGGGCAGATGAAGGAGCCGGTCGAATTCAGCAGGGAAGCGCCTGCAGTATTGCCCGTCAGGGAAGGTTCTCTGCGCGGAGCTAAAGGGCGTCCCAGCAGGATAGTCAAGACTTTCACCTCCAATCCGTCGGAGCTGGAGGAGATAAACTGGAGCCTTTTCCGGCGTTACGCTCTGATTAAGAAAGAGGAGACCACCTGCGAATTCTTTATGATAGAGGATGCCAGGCTGGTTGTGGTGGCTTTCGGCATTGCAGCCCGCATCGCCAAGGGCGCTATTAAGAATCTTAGATCAGAAGGGCTTAAGGTCGGCCTGTTCAGACCTGTCACACTGTGGCCATTTCCAGAGGAGCCGCTCAAACAGATGTCCAAAACGATTAAACAATATCTGGTATTCGAGATGAACATGGGACAGATGATCGAGGATGTGCAGCTGGCGCTCGCCGGTCAGGGGGAGGTGGCATTCTACGGCAGGCCGGGCGGAGTAATACCCAATCCCAGCGAAGTAGCCAGGGTAATCTCGAGGCTCTATTACCAGAAGGGTTTGAAATAATGAAACCTGTTTATTTACATCCCAGATCGCTGAAAAAGACTCCGTTTCATTACTGTCCCGGCTGCGGGCATTCTGTGTCGCACAGGCTGGTCTGCGAGGTCATTGATGAGATGGGGCTGCAGGAGCGGATAATAGGCATACCCCCGCCCGGATGCTCTGTTTTCGCTTATAACTACTTCGACGTTGATATGGCTGAGTCGGCTCACGGCAGGGGTGCGGCAGTGGCAACGGGCATCAAGCGTGCTTATCCCCAGAGCGTGGTTTTTACATATCAGGGGGACGGCGATCTGGCCGGCATCGGCACGGCTGAGACCATTCATGCCGCCAACCGGGGAGAGAATATTACCACCATTTTTATTAATAACGCTGTTTACGGTATGACAGGCGGGCAAATGGCGCCCACCACGCTGCGGGGAATGAAGACCACAACGACACCATATGGACGCGACCATGTCCTGGAGGGACATCCCATCAGGATGAGCGAGATGCTCTCCATGCTCGAAGGTGTAGCTTATATAGAACGTGTGGCGGTGAACTCTCCCGCCAATATCAGAAAGGCAAAAAAGGCCATTGCCAAAGCCTTTCAAGCGCAATTGGATGGTCGCGGCTTCTCCATGGTGGAGATATTGTCCCCCTGCCCGACCAACTGGAAAATGACACCCATAAAATCCTGGCAATGGGTGGATGAGGAAATGACCGCTATCTTCCCCCTCGGTATGTTCAAAGATATCACGGAGAAAAAGGGTGCTGATTAAAACGCTTATCGCCGGGTTCGGGGGCCAGGGTGTCCTCTCCATGGGCTTGAATCTTGCGGAAGCAGCCATGCTGGAGGGTAAGAATGTCACGTATCTGCCCGCCTATGGTGCGGAGGTGCGCGGAGGGACAGCCAACTGCACGGTGGCAATCTCCGATGATGAGATAGCCTCGCCGGTTGCGTCTTCTCCGGAGTTTGTTATTGCTATGAATCAACCCTCGGCTGTTAAGTTTCAGCACCATATACAGTCAGGCGGGCTGTTCTTTCTCAATTCCTCGCTGGTTGAGGCTGAAATAATCAGGGGTGATATCGAAATTGTGAATGTACCTGCCAACAGGATAGCCGAGGAACTGGGCAGCCCCAAGGCTGCCAATATGGTTATGCTGGGCGCGTTTACTAAAAAGAGTGGGGTTGTTGAATTAGTCAATGTTTCCGAAGCCCTTAAGCACATCCTCAGCTCCAAGAAAAAATTGCTGGAGCTGAATGAAAAAGCTTTGTTGACAGGGTATAATTTGTTTTAAATGCAGTTGAAGCTGCCGTTTCATGAAAAAAGGAGTGAATAATGAGCATCAAACAGGTATCGGTCATACTTGAGAACGTGCCCGGAATGTTCCTTGCGGTCAGCGAATGCCTCGGCCGCGAAGCCATCAATATCAGGGCCATCTCGGTTGCCGATACCTCCGGAACCAGCACCGTGAGGTTCGTAACCGATAATCCCGACAAAACATTGAGCGTCCTTAGGAGCAACGGATATAAAGTGCTGGAGA
>JBAZLT010000329.1:0-2755 GCA_041650115.1 Dehalococcoidia bacterium
GACGTCCTTTTCCTTCACACCAACGCTTACCACCGTGCCGTCGATGGGCGCCCAGATAAACGTATTCAGGTAATTGTTTTGTGTGGAATCAAGGCTGACCAGCTTGCTGGCCAGGTCGATTTTGGCATTCTGCTCGGCCTTGAGCGACAGGCCGTGCTGCAAAACATAGTCGTTTGAGCCCAGTATCCCGTTGCACAGCTCCATATAGTGCAGCGCAATGCGCAGGTTATTATTCATCTGAGGCGAGTACAGGCCGCCTTCTCCGATGCCGGATATGGCCGCATCTAATTTATCCCTGCCGGCGTTGAAGAAATACAGGCTCATGTCCCTGCCGTAAATAGTGGTATCGTTGCGGAGTTTCAATCTGTTTATATTCTCAATCACTTCCCTGGTCGTACTGTCGACTGTGTCGAGACAGACAGCCAGCAAAGCCCTGGCTTCATCGTATTTAGCCTGATTCAGCAGTTCGTAGACTTTTTGAATATCCGTCTGCGCCTGCCGGATAGCTGCCACTTCCCGGCGCAGTTCCTGTATATAATAGGCTGCGAATGAACTGTTATTATATATGGAGAATGTGTAGTAATTGGAGTCGTCGACAACCGGGGCCGTATTGCCCAATCCTGATTCGGGATTATTGATGGCGTCCTCCAGGATAACGGTGCATGCTTCCAGATCAGCCGAGGCGACATAAAGTTCTGACGCGGCGGCAGTGTAATTATCGCTTTGGAAGAGCTCATGTGCCCTGGCCACTTCCTCCTGAGCCCAGGTGTAAGAAGATAGGATACTTGCATTAGGATAGTACATCTGGTAAACCGGGTTAATATACACGCCATCGGGGGCAAGGTAATCTATTTTTCCTGTAATTGGGTTCAAGCCAATTCTATCGTAATAAATACCGGGAAATTGAGGCAGGCGTGGGACGGTCTCATACAGTGTGCTGAGGGAAGACTGCACGGAGTTGTTGGCTGATTTCACATCCAGCCGTGCGCTGGTGTCATCCAGGTATGCCAGCAGCTGGCCCTGTTTAACCTGGTCGCCCTCCTCGACCAGCACCTTTTTCACTTCACCTGAGGCGGCAAACCGGAGGTTGTAATAATCGGTCATCTCGAGGTTGCCGTCCACGGAGACGCCCACCACCAGGTCGCCGCGCGTGACAGGGACCTGCCTGCTGACGGTTGCAGCAGTGCCGGCCTTGGGTGCGGCGGCACAACCTGCGATCGCAATCAGTGTGACGAAGGTCAGCAGTATGAGCAGGAATTTCTTTGGGGAACTGAGCATATCCGTAAGATTTTACACGCTAATTACTTATTAACCAAATTCTTGATTTCAACTAATAAACTATAGCAATGGAATATTAAGATTTTATTAAGGTCTGCTACGTTTAAATCCCTGTATAATATGCGGTCGGGCTGACGCGTCTACTAAACGGTGGGCAGTGTGAAGCTGAAACAGCTGCCTTTTCCCACTTCGCTGCGGGCCCATATTTTACCCTTGTGTTCTTCAATAATATAGCGGGATATGGTCAAACCCAGGCCGCTGCCGCCGGTCGCCCGCGATCTGGATTTATCGACACGGTGGAAGCGCTCGAAGATATTATCCATCTCGCCGGCCGGTATGCCTTCTCCATTGTCCGATACGCTGATCTCAACGAATACGATATCCGATTTTACCGCGATGTTTATCCGTCCGCCCAGGGGCGTGTGGGCCAGTGCGTTCTCGAGCAGGTTGAGCAGTACCTGCTTGATGCGCAGGAAATCGATATTGACGCGCGGAAGGGCCGCGGGTATCTCCTGCGACAGCGTTATACCTTTTTCGGAAGCCTTGGCCTGGATGGCGGCAACGGATTGCTTTACCAGTTCCGATACATCCTCCGCTTGAAGGAAGAGCTTCAGTTCACCGGCCTCGGCCAGGCTCAGCTCCTGCAGGTCGTTTATTAACCGGGAGAGGAGTACGGTCTCGCTGAAGATAGAGGTTATGGTCTCCCTGTCCGGCTGCATCACGCCGTCATTTATAGCCTCGAGGTAGCCTTTGACATTGGTGAGGGGGCTGCGCAGCTCATGGGCGATATCGGAGACCATGTGCTGCCTCAGCTGTTCGTTGCGCTGCAGGTTATCAGCCATGGAGTTAAAAGTGGAGGCCAGCTCGCCTATCTCGCTTTTATCGGAAATATTCACCCGTTGTGAAAAATCGCCCCTGCCCAGCCGATGCGCAGCCGACCGCAGCTCTTTGATGGGTGACAGGATACGGCGCGACAGAAAAAGGGTGATGAGTGAAGCAACGATCACCGCTACAAAAGCGCCCATCAGGAAAAAGCCGCCCAGCTGGTTGTATATGATCTGAAGCGCCGCCAGCCCGATCTCAGATTGACTGAGGGGCAGTACAAACAGGAAGCCTATAGTTTTCGATTCACCCTGCGAAGGCGCGACAGGCTCTACCTGTTCCGCAGGGGGCGGTATGCGAGGGCCGAAGAACATGAAGAATTGAGGTTGGGGTCCGGGGGGTCCGCCCATCTCGGGGCCGTGGCGTTCGAGAGCAGATGTCAATGTTGTGCTGGAGAAATTCTCGAGATTCAGATGTTCGTCGGGCGTTTCCAATGATGAATCTGCAATTATCTTGCCGTCCGCATCCGCAAGTATGATGCGGTGGCGGAACTGCTCGCCGATTTGTGCGACCAGCGGCTGTACACCTTCCCAGCTGTTGTTTATCAGATAATATTCCGTGACCTGGAATTGTATGCGGTCTATGACCATCCGCT
>JBAZLT010000330.1:0-2751 GCA_041650115.1 Dehalococcoidia bacterium
CTCCCCCGGCTCGCGCACCACGGGCACCGGACCGGGCAACTACGCCATCACCGGCCCGAAATGGAGTGGCAAATTGCCCGATGGTATCCCGGAAATGAAGTCTTCTACCAGGTGGGTCTGGATAGTAGGCCGTATTGCCTGCACAGGCCCGGCAGACTACGAAAATGTCTGGAAACTTCAGGAACAATTGAAGCTGACGCCGCTTTCAGCCTGGGGCACCGATTATATACCGCCGACTAATGTTCCTGTCGATCCTGGCGTCAATGCAGCAGTCTCTCCCCTGAACCAGTTGCTGTCCATGGATGCCTCCACCTATTTCGACAATGTCTGCCGGCTGATGGTCGATAATCCTCCCTATGAGGCGGATGCGCCGATACTGGCCAGCATGGCAAAGATAGGCATCAAGGCCGGAGCCGACTATAAATCGTATTTCGCCGGGCTCGACGACAGCGTTAAGTCGGCAATTCAGACCGGCTATCAGACTGCCCTGGTCAATATCCCTTCAACAAAAATGGGAAATATAACAAACGGGTGGCAACTCACTTACAGTACCGGTAATTACGGGACTAACTATACGGCGAGAGCAGCTATAGCTTATATTGGGCTGGGCGCCAATTTAGTTGATGATGCCTTCTATGCCTCGGCATCAACCAGCGGCGATGGGATTAAATTTTCCAGCGCCAATAAATACTTGATTCACTTCAATAAGGAAGAGATACCGCCGGTTAACGGCTTCTGGTCACTTTCCCTGTACAATGAGAAGATCATGTTCGCAGACAATCCTATTAATAGATACAGCCTTGGCTCGTTAAGTGATCCCCCTTTGATAAAGAACGCCGACGGCTCGGTTGACATTTACATACAGCGCGATCCAACTGATCCCGCCAGAATGCCCAACTGGCTGCCGGCTCCGGCCGCCGGCAGTTTTTCATTGACGCTTCGTCTGTACTGGCCGCAGCAAAAGGTGATAGATAAGTCCTGGATACCGCCGGCAGTGAATCTGGTTGAATAAATTTGATACGCCGGTCTTTCAGCCCTTCTACTGTCCTGTTTTTGCCTTTTCCTCCTGCTGAAGGACCCTGCGCAGCACCTTGCCGACCATAGTCTTGGGCAGTGCCTCCCTGAACTCGATATATTTCGGTACCTTGAAGGCGGTCAGCCGCTCACGGCAGTAGGCCTGCAGGTCCTCGGCCGACAGTTTCCGGCCCGCTACAAGCACGACCCAGGCTTTAATCGCCTCCCCCTGGTAGGAATCGGGGATGCCGGCGACACCTACCTCGGCAACGGCAGGGTGGGTGGCTATCACCTCCTCAACTTCCCGCGGCCACACCTGATGCCCGCTGGGCTTGATAAGGTCCTTTTTACGCGAGGTCAGGTAAATGTAACCGTCCGCATCCATATATCCGATGTCGCCTGTGTAAAGCCAGCCTTCCCTGATCATCTCAGCAGTGCCTTCGGGATTGTTCCAGTATCCCTGCATCACCTGCGGGCCCCTGACCACAACCTCGCCTTCCTGCCCGTAAGGCAGCTCCTTATCCGGGTCGCCCGCATCAACGAACCTGACGATAACATCCGGCATAGGCAGGCCCACCGACCCTTCCTTCCATTTGCCGCTGAACGGGTGGATGCTGATCACCACGGTCGACTCGGTCATGCCGTATGCCTCCAGTATCCTGGCGCCCGTCATGGATTCGAAGCGGGACTTGGTTTCCTGCATGATCGGCATGGCGCCCGAAAGGCAGAACTTGAGCCTGCTGAAATCAACCTTGCCCGCCTTGACTTCAGGGTGCTCCATCAGCGCAATCAGGATTGGAGGCACGGCCGGCATGGTGGCGGGCTTCATCTTTTTGATGGTATTGACCAGGTCGTCGATGTCCCTCGGATTGGGCACGATGGCCAGCGGACTGCGCAGGCAGAGGGCGCAGCCGATGATGCCGATAAAACCGTAGGAGTGAAACATCGGCATGGCCGCCAGAGTCACGTCGTCCGGGTCCATCATGCCTGCTCTGTTCCAGGCAATGCTTTGCATCCCCACCGCCATCATGTTCCCGTAGGACAGCATGGCGCCTTTAGGTGCGCCCGTTGTTCCGCCGCTGAAAAGCACTACCGCCGTATCGTCCCTGCCGGTCTTTATACCAGCTACACCGGTCCCCTCATGTTTTGCCATGAGGTCATCCATCCAAACATCGCCATCCCGTAAAGCCAGACTGTGAGCCTTTTTCGCTTCCGGCGGCATGTAGTCTTCCAGCGCCGTGGCGATAACCAGCCTGAGACTGGTGCGGGGCTGCACCTTCTTGATGTTTTCATAGAGCAGGTCCCAGACAATGATCACCTCGGCGCCCACAGTGGTCAGCGCGTGCACCAGATCCTCTTCGTTGTAGAGAGGGTTCAGCGGTACGAAAATGCCGCCGGCCTTCATCGTGCCGAAGGCAGCTATGATCTGTTGCGGCATGTTAAGCAGCATGCTTGCCACCCGGTCGCCTTTCTTAACACCGTTGGCCGCCAGGGCCGAGGCCATTGTATTTATGAGGCCTGATGTTTCCCGGTAGGTAAAATACCTGTCTTTGAAGGTCATAAAGGTGTGTTCCGGCATATCTCCGGTTGTCTGGGAGATAATGTCCAGGTGGGTCAACTCCGGATAGGGCTCCAGGGAGAAGGGGACCTGCTTATCATAACTCTTGTACCACGGGTAATCTGGCATTTCCAACCTCCTTTATTCCCGGTCTCCCATCAGCCTGTTCTTCTCGTTCG
>JBAZLT010000331.1:0-2750 GCA_041650115.1 Dehalococcoidia bacterium
CCACGTTTCCGTAGGCGATGCTGAACAGGTGGGTTGTGCGGAGGACTCGCCGCAACGGCCTGATCTTCAGACGTTGAGGGCGAACGAATTTGTCGCCCGGTTTAACCTGCCAGTTATTTTTCACTTTATAATCATGTTAAGGGACAACTGTTGGCAAATTGTATGCTTGACCTATGTCCTTGTCAAGACGCTACACGTTCTCTTTTTACCGGCTTGTAATCGATTCAACTTCAGTCTACAATGATTTACCAGAGGCAAGTTATATTTGAGGAGGATAGCAATATGAAAAAATCCCGTATAGCCTTATTGATAGTTGTTTCTATTCTGGTTGTTTCGTTCCTTGCATGTGCACCGGCCTCTACGACGTCTCCCACTCCTCCGGCGCCCGAGCCGGTCAGTGTAACCGTAACATGCGATCAGTTCGCGCAGAATCCCAACATCGTGCAGGCTATTACCGTCGCTCCCGGCTCAATCATCACCCTTACCCTTTGTTCCAATCCCAGCACCGGGTTTTCATGGGGTGAGCAGGCCCAGATCAACAATAAAGAGGTATTGAAGCAAACCTCTCATAAGACGGTGGCTGCCGGTACGAGCATGCCCGGAGCACCTGGCACCCAGGTGTGGACGTTCGAAGCTCTCAAGGCAGGAGTCAGCACTGCTGCATTTTCTTACAGCAGGCCCTGGGAGGGTGGTGAGAAAAACGTAGAGACCTTTAATCTGAATGTGGATGTGAAGTAGCGCTCTCACTTTTTGATATTAAAGGTATAAGAGCAGGCCGCAATCATAGCCGCTGCGAATCCCAGCAGTATTATTACCTCTGCATAGACCGGCAGTGCAGTTGCCGTTCCGGGTGATGTTGCCCAGCGCAGCAGGTCCACTCCGTATGTCAGCGGGTTGAAATAGCCGAATACCTGCAGCCAGCCGGGCGCCGAGGAAATGGGAAAGAGGGCACCGCTGGTGAAAAACATGGGCATGATGACCAGGCTCATAATAAAGTTGAAGCCCTCCATGCTGTTCATGAGCGAGGCTATTAGCAGTCCGACGCAAACCAGCCCGACTGCCAGTAATATCATGATGGGGATCAGCAGCAATATGGATTGAGGGGTCAGACTTATCCCTATCAGCATCGAAAGGGGAAGCAGGATAAATCCCTGCACCAGTGCGCTGGTGCCGCTGCCCAGGGCTTTGCCTACGACGATGGCGGTCCGCGAAACCGGCGCCACCATGATCTCCTTGAGAAAGCCGAATTCCCTGTCCCAGATAATCGAGACGCCCGACCACACTGATGTGAAAAGCAGCGTCATGCCAAGTATGCCGGGAAAGATAAATGTCTGGTAGTTGTCCACCCCCGGCAACTGCACGTTTCGCATACCGCTGCCGAAGACCAGCAGCCATAGTACGGGCAGGATCAGAGAAGACACGATACGCGATTTCTCTCTCCAGTACCTTAGAACTTCACGGTACCACAATGCGCCTATTTTTCTCAGTTCGCTCATCTCCCCCTGCTTACGACACGCATTACCTTTCTCATTTCGTTTTCCGCCTCTTCGGCGCGTATTTCCTTGCCCGTGTAATACAGGAAAACATCATTCAATGTGGGCTTGTGTATTGATACGGACTTAAGCTCGATGCCGGCCGCTGACGCCAGTTCGACAATCACGGGCACCTTTTTCTCTGCATCGGACAGGTGAAGGCGCACAGTGCCGTCAACCACCTCCGCCTGATGAGTGAAGCTGAGCTCTTTCAGACGTTCCAGGAGATCGTCCGGTTTGGCGGTTGCCACTGTCACGACGTCGCCCTGCAGTGCGCCGATCAGGTTAGCCGGAGTATCCACTACTTTAATCCTGCCGGAATCGATAATGCCGACACTGCTGCAGAGCCGTTCCGCCTCCTCCATATAGTGCGTGGTCAGGATCACCGTGATATTTGATTTCCTGGCCAGCTCCTCGATGTGAGACCAGAGGTGTTGGCGTGTCTGTGGATCCAGCCCCAGCGTCGGCTCATCGAGGAAAAGCACCGTGGGGCTGTGCAGAAGTCCCCGGGCAAGCTCAAGCCTGCGCCGCATGCCGCCGGAATACGTTTTCATGGGAGAATCGGCGCGATCTACAAGCCCGACCAGCCCCAGCAGCTCGTTGATCCTTGTCCTGGCGACCGGTGCGCTGATGTCATAAAGCGTGGCGTGCAGCATCATGTTCTCCCGGCCGGTCAGGCGGTCGTCGATGCTGGGATCCTGAAAAACAATGCCTATGCTGCGGCGCACTTTGCCCGCCTGCCGTCGAATATCGAAACCATTGACCAGCGCCGTGCCCGACGTGGGTGAGTTGACGGTGCACAGCATGGATATGGCTGTCGTTTTGCCCGCGCCATTCGGACCCAACAGGCCGAAAATCTCCCCCGGTCTGATTTTAAGGTCGAGGCTGTCCAGCGCCAGGATTTTGCCGTACCTTTTGGTCAGGGCAAATGTTTCGATGGCATAAACTTGTTTCATCGTGATGGCCATATTCAATTATAAGCTCTGGTAAAGCGGGCACGAAATGGATCGGCCGGCGATTGAGCCGGTTTTAAAAAGTCTATGTCCGCCGGGATCAACTGAGGGACTTCAGATTGTCCGCAAACTTGTTCAGGTACCCGTCGGCGGGCAAAATGGAAGCAAGCACCCTGGCCGCCAGCGATAGGGACTCCTTCTCAGGCAGGCAATATTGCATGGTCAGAAAGCGCTGTCGCAGTTGCCTGACTTTGTCCCTGACCAC
>JBAZLT010000332.1:0-2746 GCA_041650115.1 Dehalococcoidia bacterium
AGGCGATCCGCTGCTGCTGCCCAATTTACTCATCGTGCTGTGCCTGCTGATTATGCTCATCATAGCCGGCATAAATATGCGCACGTTGCACAGCCTGAAGGATTACAAACAGCTTAAAGCTGTGCGGCGTATCTCGGTCTTAATCCCCGCGAGGAACGAGGAGGAAAACATCGGCGCCTGCGTCGGCTCGCTGCTTGCGCAGGATTATCCTGATTTCCAGGTTGTTGTCTTGAACGACAACTCGACGGACGATACAGGCAGGATACTGGCTGAGCTGGCAAAAACGGATGCCCGTCTTAAAATTATCAGCGGTCAACCCCTGCCGCCCGAATGGCTCGGCAAGCACTGGGCCTGCCATCAGCTCTACCGCGAGTCGGATGGAGAATTGCTGATGTTCACGGATGCGGACACGATCCATTCACCTGATACACTCAGATCTGCGGCGGCGGCCCTCCAGGCCGAAAAGGCGGATATGCTTTCCATCATACCCAGGCACAAGCTGGGCAGCCTGGCCGAAAAGCTGATCATGCCGATCTTTGCGCTGGGCGTTTTCGCCAGCAGGCCTCTGCCCGCCCGTTTCCGGCCCCGCGGCGTCAACGTTTTATCCTGCAGCGGCAAGCTGATGCTTTTCCAGCGCAGCTCCTACCAGGCCATCGGCGGATTTGAAGCCATCAGGCAGACGGTGCTGGACGACCTGCAGCTGGCGGAAAAGGTAATAGTCTCAGGCTTGCGCTACCGCCTTTTCGACGGCACGGACAATGTGTCCTGCCGCATGTACCACAACTGGACGGAGCTGCACGAAGGCCTTTCAAAGAACACTTTCCCGGCCTGCGGATACAACGTGCCCCTTTCCATCATTACCTGGCTGTGGATCAATTTCGCCTTTTGGGCGCCCATCATAGAGCTGGGTGTGCACAAGGTGCCGAACTACCCTCCGGTGCTGTCGCTGGGGCTGGCGGCCATCAGCATCATCGCCTCGCTGCTGCTGTTTTCCGGCTACTATCTGCGCTTCAAGTTGCCAATATATGCCGTTCCCTTTTATCCCGTCAGCGCATCGTTAATAACAGCAATCCTGTTTTCATCCATGTATCTGACTCTCTCCGGCAGGGCCACCTGGAAGGACCGCAAACTGCCCAAAAGCAAGAGCCCCTGATTGATGCCCGCTTATAAATACAGAAGTCTGAGAGTATGAAATAGGACAGCATGCCCCAAACGCTTTTTTTCGAAATCCTGTTCTACGTGCAGTCCGCTATTGTGTTAAGCCTGGTAGTGCTGCTGACTGTGTCCCTTTTCAATATGCGCTACCTGCGTCACCTTTACAGCTATCCGGCGTCCCCATCGTGGCCGCGATGCTCAGCGCTGGTTCCGGCCCGCAATGAGGAGGCCAATATCGGCAGGTGCGCCGGCAGCCTGCTGGCACAGGACTACCCCGACTTCCAGGTGATAGTGCTGGACGATAACTCCACCGATCGCACCTGGGAGATATTGCAGGAGCTCGCAGCCAGGGATGTCAGGCTTGTTCTGATAAAGGGCAAGCCGCTGCCCGATGATTGGCTGGGCAAACACTGGGCCTGCTCGCAGCTTGCCGAAGCCGCAGACGGTGAACTGCTGATTTTTGTCGATGCTGACACCTACCATGAGCCGGGAATGCTGCGAGGCGCGGCATCCGCCATGATAGCGGAGAATACATGCCTGATTTCGGCACTGCCGCGGCAGAAGGTTGTCTCCTGGTCCGAGCTGTTGAGCATACCGGCCTTTTACCTCGGCATGCTGTGCGGCGTGCCGCTCGAGCTGACACGGCTGCAGCGCAATCCGCTTCTGTTCGCCATACTGGGGCAGTTCCTGGTCTTCCGCAGGGACGCGTATGATGCGGTAGGAGGCTATGCCGCGGTCAGACACAACGTGGTCGACGATATCGCCATCGGCAGGCGTGTGCACGCCATGGGACTCAAGTACAAACTGCTGGACGGGGGCGGTCTGGTCTCCTGCAGAATGTACCGGAATTTCGACCAGACCTGGAAGGGCCTTACCAAGAGCACATTCGCCACCTTCAATTTCGATCCCTATTTCATCACGCTGATGTATATACTGGTATTGATCTTTTATGTCAGCCCGCCGATCGTGCTGGGAATAGGGCTGGCGCAGCCGCAAATCCCGCTGGAGATAACGGCCATGGCCGGCATTGCTGTAATTCTCAACATCGTGTTATGGACGATCAGCAATATCCGCTTCCACTTCCCACTCTACGTCGTGTTGTTCTATCCCCTCAGCGCCATTTTCATGACGGTGGTCGCTTTCGCCTCCATGATCCTGACCATGCAGGGCAAGGCGCTGTGGAAGGGCCGCAGCATGCCCAAGTTCGTCAAGCCCTGAAACAGCAATCCAGGCAACAGGCTTTCTGACTGTCTTCTTCTGCAATGTTATAATTCAGTCTACGATGGACTACGCCGCCGCCGTTTCATATCTGGCAGGACTTACCGATTACGAGGTATCGCCGGCTGCAGCCTATAATGCCGCCAATTTCGACCTGCGCAGGGTCGAGATGCTGCTGGGCAGGATGGGCCGGCCCCAGCATGGGAGGAGAACGGCGCATATAGCGGGGACCAAGGGCAAGGGCAGCACGGCAGCCATGGTATGTTCTATCCTGACCACAGCCGGCTACCGCACCGGCCTTTTCACATCGCCGCACCTTTACTCGTGGCAGGAGCGGATCGCCGTAGACGGCCGCCCCATAACAAAAGCTGAT
>JBAZLT010000333.1:0-2744 GCA_041650115.1 Dehalococcoidia bacterium
CAGCCGCGCAGCGAGTCCCTTTCTACACATGCTTGCCACGCGTCCGGCAGTGGTCGATATTCAGGTGAGTGACGGCGACGAGCTACCGCTGGCCGGCGGGATACGTATATTGCATACACCCGGTCATACGCCCGGCAGCATCTGCCTGTTCCTGAAACGCAGCAGCACTGTCTTTACCGGCGACCTGCTGGCACAAAGGTTCGGCCTGAAGTGGCCGTCCATCCCTTTTACCGCAGATGTGGCCCAGCTCAGGCGATCAGCAAGGAAGCTGGCAGTACACGAATTTGAATCGGCCTGCTTCGGGCACGGCTCTCCGATTAAAGCGGATGCGGACAGACGGATCAGGCGTTTTACCGGACTGGACTGATCGATACGGCACTAAGGTTTGCCCAAAAGCACTGCCCTGCTCATGGAGACGTTCGGCCTGCCGCTGATTTTAAAACCGGCTGCTTCCGCTGCTGCAACAGACCTGTCGAAGGCGCTTTCCGCAACGTGCAGCTTGGGCTCTACCATCAGGAAAGAGCCTCCGATCTTCAGCAAATCTCGCACCTCTGCCAGGAACTTCGGTTGATTGCCCACCTCGTGCACCATCCAAAAGGCTAACGCGAAGTCGGCGGACGCGGTCAATCCCAGACTGTCGGCGCTGCAACGATGCAGCTGGATAGTATTAAGCCCGGCTTTTTCCGCCTTGCGCCGGACTGCATCCAGCATTTTATCCTGCATATCTATGCAGATAACCTTACCCGAGGGACCCGCGGCCCGGGCCAGTGCGAGCGAGAAGTAGCCCATTCCGCATCCGATATCCAATACCGTCTGACCCTGTCGCACCAGTCCCTTCAATATCAGGTCAGGTTTCTGCAGCTGCCGCCGAAGCGGATTGTCGAATGTAAAGCAAAGCCACCATGGGCAAGTGTGCTGACCCCGGTAAAACAGCTTTTCCAATACACCCATGGCAGACCTCCCTGGCAGCAATTTTTATCAATTGTGAGGAGAAATCAATGCCTTTTCTGCAAAAGTGAATCGCAGGCTGTTTCAGCTTCTGAGATTATGCGGTCCACCAGCTCTTTAACGCCCGGCAGGTCGTCAATTCCGCCGCAATCCTGCCCCGCGAAGAGTATGCCCTCATTGACATCGCCGTCATTGATGGCTCTGAGGTGACGCCTCATACCGACGGCCTGGCGGGCCTGCGACCAGATGGGGGAACCTTCCTCCGCCCGCCACATCTGCAGGCTCAGCCCGATGAACTTCCAGTAAGACAACCCCAGCAATTTCCGTATCTCCAGGGCGCCCTGGAAGGCTTCGGAGAACTGGATGCCGCTCTTCATCATTCTCTCTGCCGCCTTTGTCTTGAGCACACGACCGGGCATGCCGTCGAAGGCGTTGCTGTAGAGAGTATCCTGTTCCGTAGCTTTGAGACAGAGCTGTTTGAAATTGTCGTGCACCATGCTCTCTCTGGTCAGTGAAAACCTCGTGCCCATCGATATCCCGTCCGCGCCCAGGGCCAGGGCCGCAGCCAGCCCCCGGCCGTTGAAGAAACCGCCGGCTGCCACCAGAGGTATCTTTATCTGTGCGGCGACCATGGGGATAAGTACGAGGGACGTGGCCGACGTGCCGTGGCCGGCGGCCTCATGTCCCGTGATAATGACGGCATCGCATCCCAGCTGTTCGGCTCTGACAGCGTGCCTGACGGTAGCGGTTGTGCCCATGACCTTGCCGCCGTAAGCATGCACACGGTCGATAAACCAGGGCTTGCCCAGCGCATAGTTGAAAATCGGCACCTTTTCCTCGATGGCCACCTCGACGTTCTCACGTGCCCCGGGCAAAACGAGGGCCTGGTTGACACCGAAAGGCCTGTCTGTCAGACGCCTGATTTCCTGTATATTTTTCCTGGTCTCGTCCGGCGAGAAACGCGCTGTGGCCAGCATACCCAGTCCGCCCGCGTTGCACACCGCCGCCACCAGCCCAGGCTCAGTGATCCAGTTCATCCCGGCCAGCATGATAGGGTGCTGGATGCCGAAAAGCTCCGTCATCCTGGTTCTGAACATGTATACATCCTCCTTATTTACGCATGCCTCCTGTCCGACCCGTACGGGAGGTTGAAGCCCGCAGATTTTTATAGCCTATTATGTTACCATAGACAGGTCCTATTTTTTTCAGCGCAACCTCGGTTAGAGCAGCCGGATCAAGGAGGTTAAAAGTGTGGAATGCGTCGAAATGCGACCTGTGCGGTGATTGCCTGACCAGATGCCTTTACGCGGATTATGACGTAAAGAAGGCTGCGGCGGATATTCAAGACCTGATGGACGGGAAGCCGGCCGACATACTGAGCAAATGTGTGACCTGCTGCGCCTGCCGCGAGTATTGCCCCACCGGCGCGGACCCCTTCGACCTGATACTCAAGGCGATGGAGAAGCATAATTCCTATAACAGCCCCGACAGCCTTAAGATGTTTTCACTCGCTCCCACTCTGCCGGGCCAGGTAATACCCGGCGACCCGGGCAAACCCGTGCTCTCGCTGTGCGTAATGGAGCTGTCGCTGCCACAGGATGCCATCGGCGGCCAGCTTTTCGATGGACTGACCATCGCCAAGGGCGGCGAATACTTTTGCTACGTGGGCTACGTGCATGCCGGCGTGGAGAAGCCGGTGGCGGATAACGCCCGCAAGTTCATCGACAACGTCGCCAGACTCGGCAACGAGATCATTTTCCTGCATGACGACTGCTATGCCATGGTGGATGCCAAGG
>JBAZLT010000334.1:0-2738 GCA_041650115.1 Dehalococcoidia bacterium
AAGGAGGCCTTTTGGATCTTCAACTGGGAATCAGCCACGCCCAACTACGACAAGATACTTTCCATGGGTTTGAAGGGTATCCTGGAGGAAGCCAGGGAGAGGTTGAACAAGCTCGACAGGGAATATATGGAAGAGACGATAAACGGCATCGATTTCGTCAGGAAGAAGGATTTCCTTGAGAGCACTATCATTACTCTGGAGGCCGTCTGCAGGTGGTCAAAGAGGTATGCTGAGCTGGCACGCAGCCTGGCAAAATCCGAGAAAGAAGTCCTCAGAAAGGTTGAACTCGAAAACATTGCTGCGGCCTGCGATCGCGTGCCGGAGTACCCGGCCCGCACGTTACACGAGGCCATCCAATCCTATTGGTTCATTCACCTTGTGGTCAATTTCCTTGAGATCCCGCAGGTGGGTTCAGGTATACGCTTCGATGTGGTATTCAATCCGTTTTACGAGAAGGACCTGGCCGCCGGCAAGATAACCCGTGAGACGGCGCAGGAACTGGTGGAATTCCTGTTCGTTAAATTCCAGGAGACGGGCTTTTTGCATGCCCCCATCTGGTCCGGCTTCGGCGGCGGGGCGCTGGGGTTCCAGACCGTCACCATAGGCGGAGTGGACTCCAAGGGCCGCGATGTCACCAATGAGATGAGCCTGATCATCCTGGATGCCACCAAGACGGTACGCGCCATCGTGCCGCCGCTGGCTCTGCGCTGGCATGACGGGATACCGCGCAAACTGGTGGACAAGACCATTGAGTGCCTGGCGTCCGGAATGCCGCAGCCTGCCATTTTCAACGACAAGGTGTGTGTGCTGAGGCTGGTCAATATGGGCACGCCGCTTGAGGATGCACGCAACTACTCCATCAACAACTGTATGGTGCCCACTATACCGGGCAAGAACTTCAGCCACATCTCGGCCTGGGCCAGCGGTGTGCCGGCGCCCCTCTGCCTCAACCAGGCACTGGGCATCGACCCGCTTGCCATTTATAAGAAAGCCGGCAACAAGGTGCTCGATCCCGAGAAAGTAAAGTCCATGCAGGAAGTTTTCGATGCGTTCATAGAGAACTATCGGTTGGTGATTCACCGTCTGGTGCGTATCGCTAATATCGCCGACGCTCTTTACAAGGCGTGGGCGCCGCGCCCCTTCCTGTCTTCCGTTATCGATGACTGCATCGAGAGGGCGCAGGACGTGCGCGACTGGAACTATATGCCGGATTACCGAGATGTCACGCTTTTCGGTCTGAACACGGTGGCAGATTCCCTGACAGCCGTGAAAAAGGTGGTTTTCGACGATAAGAAGATCAGCATGAAGCAGCTTGTGGAAGCTCTGAAGAACAACTGGAAAGGTTACGAAGAGATCCGCCAGCTGTGCCTGCGCGCCCCTAAGTTCGGCAATGACGATGATTATGCCGATCTGATCTCCAGCGAGGTTGCACGCAGGATAGAAGAGGAGACCAGCAAATGCAAGACCAACTGGGGCACATCGGTGCATGTGGACGGGACCGCTGCCACAGCCTGGTGGAGCTTCGGCCGCGTTTGCGGCCCGACCCCGGACGGCAGAATGAGCGGAGACCCCTTCAACGATGGGACCATCTCGCCCATGGCCGGACGCGACAAGAAAGGCCCTACCGCGGTGCTCAAATCCGTAGCGAAGGTAGACCCGCTGGAGAGCTGGAACCACCTCTTCAACCAGAGCTTCATGCCGCAGTTCCTGGTGGGACACAATGCCGAGGTCTTCGCTCAATACCTGAAGACTTTCGCCGATATGGGTATTCACCATATCCAGTTCTCCACGGTCAACAGGGAGACACTGGAGGATGCGCAGGACCATCCTGAGAAATATCCCACGCTGATGGTCAGGGTAGCCGGATTCGCTGCGTACTTTATCGATCTCGACCGCAGCATCCAGGATTCCATCATAGCCAGGACTCCGCAGTGCTTTTAAACTCGAAGGAGGCCGGCGAGACGGGCGACGTTAAGTCTGAAAAAGACCTGAAAGGGCTGGTATTCAATATCCAGCGCTACAGCATACACGACGGACCGGGTATAAGAACGACGGTCTTTTTCAAAGGTTGCCCGCTGCACTGCAGATGGTGCTCCAACCCTGAATCCATCAGTCCCAAGCCCGAGATACTGGTGAGGGAGGCCAGGTGCAACGGCTGCCGCCGCTGCTTAGACGTTTGTTCGGCGGGAGCTTTATCGCTGGCCTCCACCGGCCTGTGGCTCGACAGGACTAAATGCGACCTCTGTTTGAAATGCATTGACGCGTGCTGGGAAGACGCGATAGAGGTGGCCGGGCGTTACATGACGCTGGATGAGGTGGTGGAAGAGTGCCGGAGGGATGAACCCTTCTATCGCAACTCCGGCGGCGGCGTAACGCTTTCGGGAGGCGAGCCGCTTTTGCAGGCGGACTTCGTCCTGGCGCTTCTCAGCAGGTGCAAAGCGCTGGGCTACAACACGGCGCTGGATACCTGCGGGCAGGTGGCCTGGGGCGTTCTGGATAAAGCGCTCGATTCTGCAGACCTCATACTGTTCGATATCAAGCACCTGGATGGCGATGAGCACCGGGACGGCACCGGCGCGGACAACAAACTGATTCTGTCCAACCTTGAGAAGGCGGTGAGTTCAGGCAGGTCCAGGATATGGATCAGAATTCCCGTGATACCCGGATACAACGACTCCAGCGAATATATAGATAAGCTGGCGGCCAGGCTGCGCGGTATGAAGGCCGAGAAAGTATCT
>JBAZLT010000335.1:0-2717 GCA_041650115.1 Dehalococcoidia bacterium
CTCACCCAGCACCTTGTCGAGCTGGGCTTTGAGCAGCTCGCGCGAAGCCGCGTCGGCGGGGGGCAAATTGGAACGGTCTTCGATAAAATCACCCAGGTGGCTGTCCTCTTCCTCGCCGATGGGCATTTCAAGGGAGATGGGCACCTGTGAGAGCTTCATAATCTCCCTCACCTTGTCCGCCGAGATCTCCATGCCCACGCCGATCTCCTCGCAGCTGGGCTCGCGTCCGAACTCCTGTGACAGCTTCCTGTTGACCTTGAGCAGCCTGTTGATGGTCTCCACCATGTGCACCGGTATGCGTATCGTGCGGGCCTGGTCGGCTATGGCGCGCGTGATGGCCTGTCTGATCCACCACGTAGCATAGGTGCTGAACTTATATCCCTTGCGGTATTCGAATTTCTCCACGGCCCGCACCAGGCCGATGTTGCCCTCCTGTATCAGGTCCAGCAGCGGCATGCCGTGGCCGACATATTTTTTAGCCACGCTGACCACCAGCCTGAGGTTGGAGACGGTAAGCTGCTTGCTGGCTTCCCTGCCATCCCTGTCGATATGATCGAATTTCTGTTGAAAGGGATGGCTGTGGCCGTCGATTTTGGCGGCGAGTTTGGTCTCCCCGTCCTTATGGACGATTTGCTTTACCTTATCCCAGGTCGAATTGCCGTCTATGATGGAGAATATCTCGGGATTCATGATGCGCACATAAATCGAGTAATCGACCAGCTTCTTTTCTATCTCGTGGGGCTCGACTTTCAGTTCGGCCGCCATTCTCATGACCATCTCGGGATTGATGAAATCATCGATCGCCTGGTGCAGCTTCTGGTTGAGCAGCCTGTCTTTGAAGCTGGGCTTCTTGGCAACGTTGAGATGGTCCGCCAGTTTATCGATGACGGTGTCGCAGAACGTCAGGTTTTTAAGCAGCTGGATAACGAAATCGGATATGCTGGGGAAGCGGTTTTCCTGGTGGCGGAAGGACTCCCGGATGTGGGACATATATTTGTAGGGCTCGATCTTGCTGGCCAGCTCACGCTCCAGCTTGGCATTCAGCAGCGGGTATTTTCCGATCTCATGCAGATACATGCGGACCGGGTCGTCGATGGCCTCATGCTCGGCCAGCTCGATCTCGAGCTCGATCAGCGGTTTCTCTTCAGCTTCGGGTTTCAGCCATTCCTCGGCAAACTCGGGGGCTGCTTCAATGTCGCTGAACAGCAGCTCTTTCTCCTCCTGAGGAATGGCGTCGGCTTCGAGTTTGCCCCAGGGATCCTGGCGAACCTCGAATTCAGTCTGTGTCAGTGCGGCGTTTGCTGCATCGACAGTGGCGGGCTCAACGGTGACTTTGACCTTAACCTTGACCTTGACTTTGTCCACGACTTCCTTGGCTGCGCTCTTGACAGGAGTGCTGACCGGCGCCTTAGCCGGGACCCTGGCCGGGCTTTTCGCACTGCCCTTAACCGGTCCCTTAACCTGCCCTTTAGCCGGTGCCTTGACCTGCCCCTTGACCGGTCCCTTGACCTTGCGGTCAGGCTTGGCCGGAGAGGTTCTCTTACGCTTCACTTTGCTTGCGCTCTTTGCCATTCAGGCTCCCTTTGTACGGCTGAAAAGTCGGCCGCGCTTCTTGAAGATATCGTGCAGCTGCTGGCTCTCCTCTATACCATGTTCGATTAGTTTGGCCAGCTGTCCTTGCGCATCGCCCCGTTCCTTCTCGGCGGACAGTATCATCTGCTTCTTAATCTCGAGATTTCTGATGTGGCTTTCCAGTAACCTGTTGATGCAGTCATTTAATGCGTATTCTCGTTCGCGCTTGTTCTCATGCAGCGAAGGGGGCAACTGCCGGCCAAGGGAGATCAGACGGTCGTAGAACTCCCGGACCGCGGGATCGATCTCCGTGTCAAATGAGCCGGCCTCCGGATTCAGCTGCCATTTTAATAATATATCCCGATTTTCGGGATGTTCAAAATAATTTGCCGATAGTTTCATGCCTTGCCCGCGGAGGTCCTCGAATTGCAGCAGCATCGCCAGGAGATACTCCTCGATATGCCTTGAAGACGAAATCCTGTCAGCATAGTTCTTTATGGTTTTGCTTCCGCCCGCCGTTCTGTACCTCTTCTCCCTGGCCTGGAGTTCGAACAGCGCGTCGCGTACGAACCTTTCATCCAGGTCGAGCAGGCGCGACAGCTTTTCAACATAATGGGCACGCCGGACAGAGTCATCTATTCTAGATAAAATCGGTAAAAATTTTGATACTAACGCGGATTTGTCTTTAGGATTATTTTTGTCTATATTAGCAATTTCCTTTTTTAAAGTAAAATCGATTATGGGCTGCGATTCCTTGAGCAGCGCGGCCCATTTGTCGGGAGAGCTGCGTATGATCTCATCCGGGTCCTTGCCTCCCCTGATCTCGACCACCTGGACCTCGTGCTTTACCAGTTCGCTGTATGTCTTCGGTTCGATCCAGGGCATCCAGTGCTCCTTGGGGATCTGTTCATCGATGGTGGTTATGCTGCGCGCCGTGGCCTCCAGCCCGGCCGCATCGGCATCCAGGGCAACGATGATATTTCGGGTGAGCTTGCGCAGGGTGACTATTTGCTTTTCCGTCAGCGCGGTGCCCATGGAGGCGACGGTATTATCGAAGCCGAACTGGTGCGCGGCCAGCGTATCCATATACCCTTCCGTGATGACCACGCTGTCGTGTTGTTTGACCGCTGAGGATGCGCGCTCTA
>JBAZLT010000336.1:0-2716 GCA_041650115.1 Dehalococcoidia bacterium
GGCTGAAGATTGCCCAACATCATGCCGGAGATCATCCCGTACTTGGCATTCCACATCATATTGGGGCCTGGCTCGGAATACATATCACCCGAGAATGGGTCAATCAACGCCGCATAGGCATAGATATTACGGCTCTTTTCCCTGAAACCCACGTAAAAGTTATTGGTGAACTCCAGTAATTCAGTCGCTTTGAGGTCGGGATCTGCATTCTTGGCAAGGTAGGCATTTATGATCTCCACGGCCTTATCCATGCTGATACGTTCACCCCCGGCCCGGTAAGGCGTCCCGGACATCATCATGCCGCCGCTGCCCGTCAGGCCACCGGGTCCGGTCACACCGCCACGGCCCATGATATTCACAGGGGTCTCACTGGTCGCCGGCGCCTGCGCCTGCGGGGGCTTGCTCGATATGCAGCCTATAATAATCGCGAATATTGATATTATGAAAAACGATAAGGATAGATAAATCCATTTCCTCATCGGCTTCCTCCTTTGCCCTGTGGAATATGTGCTAAGATTATAGCACTGGAGGCTATCCCGTTGTATGGAACAACAATTTTAAGAAAGGCAGGATGCCCATATAGTATGAACTTGAAAAATATGAGGTGGGTTCCACTGATCCTCTTGATTATGTGTGGCTGTGCTGCCGGGACCGTAGTCCCCGATCAATCCTCTGTTTCTACTGCTTTATCGGGTTTAATAGCCCCATCGGACCGGATACCTCGTATAACTATTGATGAGCTGCTCTGGAAGATGAGCAACGGAGCGGACATCATGATCATTGATTCCAGGACGGATGTAGGTCAGCAATTTGAATCAGGACATATAAAAGGCGCTATCCCCGTACCTCTGGTCGAAATCACAGAAGGCCGGTGGATTCCGCCAGCCGATCTCAATAAGGAGATCGTGTTCTATTGCTCATGCCCCAACGACAAGACCAGCGCCACCGCAGCGCTGGAGCTGATTGGCCGGGGTTACACCAGCGTAAGCGCATTAAAAGGCGGCTATAATGCCTGGAAGGAGGCTGGCTACCCCCTGGAGACTGGCCCAGCCCGTGACGGAAAATCCTATTAACTTGCTGCGTTGCCTGGAAAGACGATCACGCCACTCTATCGGTAAAAAATGGCTCAAGGGCTTAGCCCGCTTACTATACCTGTACGCCCAGGACGTTGCGGACTAAAAGACCTATAAGGAAGGATATAGCTGTGATCCCCAGGCTCAGGCCCGCCATCTCGAGAAATCTTTCCTTGAAGGGGATGCTTTTAGCGACCGACAGGTAAAAGTTAAACACCGTGATAATCAGGATTGCTATGACAATCATTATGCCCAGTGAAAGATAAGTGTTGAGAGGCAGCAGGTACGGGAATACCAGCAACAGAACGGTGAAAAAATACGTTGTTCCTGTATACAAGGCAGATTTCAAGGGGGGACGATTCATGATCTCGGATTTCATGGACAGATATTCAGTGCCGGCCATGGACAGGGCGGCAGCGATGCCGGTTATCAGGCCTGCTGTAGCAATCAGACGGGAATCCTGGAGGGCAAAGGTAAATCCGGCCAGCGCACCGGTAAGCTCCACCAGGGCATCGTTTAGTCCTCGTATTACGGAGCCGACATAGTTGAGCCGTTCCTCATCGACCATTCCGATAAGCTGTTCTTCATGCGATGCTTCTTCTTTGGCAATAGTCACTGCGTCCGGTATGATATGAGCCAGCTCCTGGTATTGGATCTGTGCGCCGGCCTCTCCCCGTTCCATCAGCTTTATGCCGAATGTCAGTCCCAGTATTTTGGATATGAAGTAAAACGCATATACTTTTATGATATTGGGCTTTTCTTCGCGCTTGCTGTGATTTTGCAAGATGCGGTAATGCTTCATTTCCTCATCCGCTATCCTCTGCAGTGTCTCTTTATTCCTGATATTTTTCGTAGACCAAGACAGCCTTTGATAAACGTAGTACTCAGTTATCTCATTTTTTTGTGCCGTCCTGATTTTTTTGTTTGATGTGTCTGTCTGCAAGCTGTTCATTAAGTCTCCCCGTCTCATATCCTGGTGCAGGGATGTTGCCCCGTTTCAGCCAACTCCGGGTTAAATAGAAGCGGCCTGGCTGGTATGGCCCAGGCAAAATCTGATGGCCGGTATGACATTATAGGTTAGACCCTGGATATGGGGTGATAGCCTGGTCATGGGATCGGCGTAGATTTCACACTCATGTGTAACACCGCGTGACAGCAGGGTATTGTGGAATTTTTCTGTTGCCACTGCACATCCGAACTCATCTTCCTTATCGCAGTTCATCATCAGCGCCACATCTTTATACGGATTGTCATACCCGGTGATCAGATTGTTGAGGTCGTAGTGCTGCCAGTTCCTGGCTGCCTTCTCATCGTAGCCTATCATCCTGCCGCCGGCGTCCCTTTTCACCGTCGGCACCAGTGGCGTGGCCGGTGAATAGACCATATCGAGGGTGTGGTAGATATCATCCCAGCTTGATTGACCGATTTTCTCGGAGGTCTCTTTGCCGAATACCATTTCCGCCATCGGCAGCCTCAGCTTCCATGACAGCATATCGACAGTCATATTGGCCGGGCTGAGGGCAGCCGCGCTGGCAAACATATCAGGATGCCTCAGACCGAGGTAAAGCGTACCGTAGCCGCCCATTGAACCGCCTGCTATAGCCCGTCCGCCTTTATCCCTCAGGGTGCGATAGCTCGTCTCG
>JBAZLT010000337.1:0-2714 GCA_041650115.1 Dehalococcoidia bacterium
AGAGCGGTATCCCGTAGTGGAAATTATTGGTTCCGTCCAGCGGGTCGATTATCCAGGTATATTCGCTGCCCTCCCGTCTGTTCCCGGCCTCCTCGGACATGATGCCGTGTTGCGAAAATGCGGCGGTGATGATTTTAAGTATGGCCTTCTCAGACAGCAGGTCCGCTTCCGTCACCAGGTTGCGCCTGCCTTTTACTCTGGTTGCATTGTGCAGGCCGAAGCGCCGCCGCAGTATTTTACCCGCCTCAAGGGCGGCCTGCCTGGCAACGTGATAGGAGGACTGACCCTGTCTGGAGATAGGAAGTGAAACGGGCCGCTTCTCAGTCATGCCTGCTGAGGCCCATCTTGAGCTTGACTTCGCCCATGGTCTTGCTGGCTATGGCCTCGGCGCGTCCCGCGCCGTCCGCCAGTATCTCGTAAATATGGTCGGGGTCTTTAGCAAGCTTCGCCCGTCTCTCTCGGAAATCTTTCAGGCTGCTGTTTATGCCGTCCGCCAGCAGCTTCTTGCAATCGACGCAGCCTATGCCCGCCACCCTGCACTGCGATTCGATCTCCTGGACTCGCGTTTCATTGAAGAATTTGTGCAGGCTGAACACGTTGCAGACCTCCGGATGTCCGGGGTCGTTGCGGCGCTGCCTGGCCGGATCGGTCACGGCCGTCTTCACCCGTTCCAGCGTCTCCTCGGGGGTGGAGGCCAACTCGATATGGTTGTTGTATGACTTACCCATCTTCTGCCCGCCGTCCAGCCCGCGCACCATCGGGAAGTTGGTCAGCCTGGCCTGCGGCTCGGGGAAAGTATCGCCGAAGATGTAGTTGAAACGTCGCACAATCTCCCTGGTCATTTCCAGGTGAGGGAGCTGGTCCTCGCCCACCGGCACGGCGTCCGATTTGTACAGCATGATGTCGGCGGCCATCAGGACAGGATAGCCGACCAGCCCGTAATTAACGTTCTGTGGCTGCATCTTGACCTTCTCTTTAAAGGTGGGGACGCGCAGCAGCCAGCCCAGCGGTGTGAGCATGCCCAGCAGTGTGAATAGTTCGGTCACTTCGGGGACATGCGACTGCACGAAGACGATAGATCTCTTGGGATCGATACCTGCAGCAAGCCAGTCGAGCGTCATCTCAAATATGTTCTGCTGCAACTCGGCTGTATTTTCAAGCGTCGTCAGCGCATGCAGGTCGACGATGCAGTAGATGCAATCGTAGTCGTCCTGCAACTTGACGTAGTTCTGAATGGCGCCGATGTAATTGCCGATGTGCTGCCTGCCGGTCGGACGTGCCCCGGAGAATACTCGTTTTCTCATAATCAAGCCAAGAGTTTAACACAAATGAGTCGCAGCTACAAAGGGCCGCGGGCGGGTTTGAAAACCCACCCCTTCTTAAGTAGGGGCGTTCCTTCAGGTGCGCCCGTCACCACTCAATGACCGGGCAATCACATGCTGTCCGGCGCGCTCATGCCCATCAGATGAAGCGTCTCTGCCAGCACCGTCCTGGCGGCCAGCACCAGCTTCAACCGTGCCGCCGTCAGCTCGGCGTCCTCCGATATGACCCGGCACTGCTTGTAAAAAGAGTGGAAGACCGTTGCCAGGTCCTGGGCGTAAAACGGCAGGTGGTGCGGCTGGCGCGAAAGGGCGACGGTCTCGATTATCTCCGGCATCCTGACCATGCTGCGTATGAGCGTCAACTCGGGCTCTGTTTTCAGCAGGCCCGTATCGCCCTTTTTGAAATCGATGCCTTTTTCATCCGCATTGCGCAGTATGCTGCTGATGCGAGCGTGGGCGTACTGCACGTAATAGACCGGGTTGTCGGCAGACTGTTTTATCGCCAGATCCAGGTCGAAGTCCATCTGGCTGTCGGCCGAGCGTGAGAGAAAAACGAAGCGGCAGGCATCGGGACCCACCTCCTCCAGCAGCTCGCGCAGCGTGATGATGTCGCCGCTCCTCTTGGAAACCTTGACAACCTCCTTGCCGCGCCTCAACGTCACAAGCTGGCATATGATGATCTCCAACCTCTCGGGATCGATGCCCAGCGCATTCAATACCACCTTCATGCGCTGCACGTGGCCCTGGTGGTCGGCGCCCCAGATGTCGATCACGTTATCGAACTTCCTGACGGCGAACTTATCGTAGTGATAGGCGATGTCGGTGGCGAAATAGGTGGGTGTGCCGTCGGAGCGCACCAGCACGTTGTCCCTGTCGTCGCCCAGCGTGGACGATATGAACCAGGTGGCGTTTTCCCTGTCCGCTATGTAGTTGCCGTCCCGCAGCATCTTCATGGTGCTGTCATACCTGCCGCTCTTGAACAGGCTCTGCTCGCTGAACCACACATCGAACGTTACACCCAGCGTCTTGAGGTCATCTTTTATCTGCTGCATCTCCCGCTCAATGCCGATGCGGCCTATCTCCGCCAGGGCGCCGTCCTCCGGCATTGCTGCAAATTTATCACCGTACTGCGTGACCAGCTCCCGTGCCAGGTCGATCAGGTAATTGCCATGGTACCCGTTGGCCGGCACCTCACTTTCCTTTCCCAGGGCCTGCAGGTAGCGGGCATACAATGACCGGTAGAACGCCTCGAGCTGGCTGCCGGCATCGTTTATGTAGTACTCGGTGCTGACCCTGTAGCCGGCCGCCTTCAGCACGTTGGCCAGCGTGCTGCCCAGCACGGCTCCCCTGCCATGCCCCACATGCAGGGGCCCGGTCGGATTGCCGCTGACG
>JBAZLT010000338.1:0-2691 GCA_041650115.1 Dehalococcoidia bacterium
GACCGCTTTAAATCCGTAAATGACACTCTCGGCCACCAGGCAGGGGATGACCTGCTCAAAGCTATAGCGGTGAGGTTGAAGGAAAGCGTCCGCTCCAGCGATACTGTAGCACGCATGGGAGGCGACGAGTTTCTGTTGCTCATGCCGGAACTGCACCTGATAGAGGATGCCAACAAGATCATCGACAAGATCGCTCATGCATTCAAGGAGCCGTTCTCAATACAGGGCAACCGTCTAAATATGACAGCCAGCATGGGACTGGCCATCTATCCTGATGACGGCGAAGATATGGAAGCCCTCCTGCGCAAGTCCGATGCCGCCATGTATAACATCAAACGCCACGGTCCCAGCGAAGGCCGCCCGAGGCCTTCGCGGGAAGACCAGTAATTAGCACCTCCCTTCATTTGCAGATAATTCAATCGATTTATTGTTAATATCAGATCAACGCACGATGAATAACAGGAGCCTGCATTATGGATGGGTGATGGTGGCCGCCGCCTTTGTCATCACCTTCATTACGAATGGCGTAAATTTCAGCTACGGTGTTTTCTTCCTGCCCATAGTGAATGAGTTCGGCTGGTCGCGGGGACTGGCCTCGGCAGTTATGCTGGTTGCAGGTATCGCATACGCCATCACCCTGCCTTTCACAGGCATCCTGGCCGACCGTTTCGGCTACAAGTGGGTCCTGGCAGTATCGGTCAGCTTCCTCAGCCTGGGTTTGATCCTGAGCTCTCAAATTCAGGAGTTGTGGCAGCTATATGTATTCACCGGCCTGCTGGTGGGACTCAGCATCAGCGCCTCGTTCGCCATTCCTGTAGCCCTGGTATCCCTGTGGTTTACCCGCAGGCAGGGCCTTGCAGTAGGCGTTGCCACACTCGGCATAAGCCTGGGTACAGCCACCATCCCTCTGCTCATAAGCTATTTCATCACGTCGGCCAGCTGGCGGACGGCCCTGCTGATATCAGGCATAGTTGTGGCCGTTTTCTGCATACCGGCCACTTTGCTGATGCGAAGACCTCGACATAATATCCGTGAAACTACTTCACCGGATAACGCCCCATCCTCCACTGAGCAGAAAGTTGTTTATTCAGATCTGAATATCGGCCTGACGCTTGGTCAGGCCATTCGAACCAGCCAGTTCTGGATGCTCTTCATCATGTTCCTGCTCTTCCTGTCCAGTCTGGGGCTGGTTATGCTCCACCTGGTACCCTATGCGGTAGATTCAGGCATAAACTCAGTCCGCGCTGCCGTATTAATCACGTTGATCGGCATTTTCGGCATCGCCGGCAGGCTGATGTCCGGAGTCCTTTCTGATAAAATCGGCATTAAGCCTATAATGATATTTTGCACCGTTTTACTGTGTATGAATATAACCTTTGTCGCCCTTTGCAACGAATCCTGGGCTTTCTATGTCTTCGCCGCCGTTTATGGCATCACTTATAGCGGATTTGTCACTCAGATGGTGCGCATCACCCGCAGGGTTTTCGGGGGTAAAGCGCTGGGGTCCGTGTTCAGCGCCCTTATGGTCTCTGACGGCATAGGCTTCGGCATAGGCCCCTGGGTGGCAGGCATTATCTTCGATGCCACCGGTAACTATCAGATTCCTTATTTAGCTGCAGCCGCCGGATTGGTCGTATCCACCGTCTTTGTTATCATGATCAAACCCGCTGCTGCCAGAACATAATGCTGCCGGCAGTTGTCCTGCCTGATGCCCGCGATCAGGCGATCGTCAACCTCCCGCGCCGGCACGGCCGGTTATAGCTCTGATCTCCTGGTACAGCGGCTTCAGCCTGTTGTACATCTTGAGATAGACATCGTGGTAAAGCCTTTCATAGACCGCATGCGTATCCTCTTTGGGTTCGAAACAATCTCCCAGATGCGTCATCTCGCTGACGGCCGTTTTGAAATCCCTATGGATATTCACTCCCACCGCAGCATCCATGGCGGCGCCCAGGCCGGATGCCTCATAGACGTGGGGCCTGGCCGTGGGAATGCCGAAGATATCTGCGGTAAGCTGCATGGCGGCGTTGCTCTGGCTTCCGCCTCCCGCGATGCGCAGGTCGGTTATCTTCATTCCGCTGCGCTTCTCGGTTTTCTCTTTGCCCTCTCTCAGAGCGTAGGCCAGACCCTCCAGAATGGCCCGATAGATGTGGGCGCGGGTGTGGGAGTCGCCGAATCCGATTATAGCGCCGCGAGCTTCAGGTCCCGGAAAGCGCAATCCGGGTGACCAGTATGGCTGCAGCACAAGACCCTGCGAACCGGGAGGAACCGCCTTGACCAGATCATCGAACAGGACCTCCGGCTCAATTCCCTTCTCATCCGATATTCGCTGCTCCCTCAATCCGAATTCCTGCTTGAACCAGCTGACCATCCAGTATCCGCGGAAAATCTGTATCTCAAAGTTATACAGCCTGGGCACAGCGGCAGGGTAAGGAGGTATGAGGGGTATGACCTCGATGTATTTATCGTGAGTGGTATTGATGGTGGCGGTTGTCCCATAGCTGAGGCACGCCACATTCGGTTCAAGGGCGCCCGAGCCCAGTACCTCGCAGGCCTTATCGGCGGCTGCGGCGATCAGGGGCAGCCGTGCCGGTATCCCTGTAATCTCCGCTGCCTTGGAGGTTATCTCGCCCAGCACCTTGCCCTGCAATATCAGGTCGGGCAATATCTTCGGGTCCATGGGAATGGCCT
>JBAZLT010000339.1:0-2684 GCA_041650115.1 Dehalococcoidia bacterium
GCACACGAACCCATTACCCAGCTGAGGTCCGGCCTGGGATCGTCGTAAGCCTGTATGGATGTGACAGGCTGTCCCGGCGTCGCGGACGTATCGCCGGCAGGCGCCGCGGGCGCGGTCGATTTTTCCATGGCCTGGACGTCGGCTTCATGTATGACAGTGGGCTTGTCTCCGTAACCCCAGGGGGGAGTCTGCCATTTATCCGCCGTTTCCTGTCCCAGCGCGCTGTAGAGTTTGGTGCGCTGTATCTCCTCGTCGCCGCTGTATCCCAGGTCGTAGCACATCAGCTTGCCGAAGGCCAGCGTGTCAACGGGGGTCCAGGGTTCGATCTTGAACTTAACGCCGGTCAGCCCCAGTATGCTGTAGTTGACCGAGAGGTCCTGGGGGCTGCGTTTGGATATATATGCGTTAACGCCGGCCGCGAAGGCGTCCAGCGGCGCGCGCTGCTCCGGTGTGTAGTTGGCGTATTCCTGCTCTGCCACGTTGTACCAACCCAGCGTGCGCAGGTAGATATCGGTGGAGACCAGGCTGGCCTTTTTCCCGGTAAGCTCTTCAATGCGGCCGCCGCAGATGTGCCGGAACATCTCCATCTGCCACCAGCGGTCCTGCGCCTGTATGTAGCCCTGGGCGAAATTCAGGTCGTGCATGTTGCCGGCGTAGATGTGCGGTATGCCGTTGCTGTCGCGTATCACCTCGACCTTGTCGTAGAGGCCGTTCACCTTGACGTTCCCGTCCACTTTGGGGAGCGGAGCGTTGTTTATGTAATTGAAGTAGCCGGCGCCGCCTCCCACCAGAATGACGATTATGGCCAGAATGACCAGTGCCGTGATTAAATTCGATTTGCCGCCTTTCTTCTTCTTTTTGGGGGGCTTAGCTTCGCTGTTAGCGGTCGTTTTTTCCTTATCGTTATCAGTCAAGGTGTCCTCCTTCCTCTCATAATTCTACTTCGTGGACGAAGCTTGCAGGTCCAATCGCTTTGCCTGCATGATATTACTCTGAAAACGCGCCTGCCGTCAAAGCGGTGCGAACATGACGGCAAACGCGTTTAAAAGACCGGCTCAGTCGAGCCTTTTCTGTACCTGTTGCCAGGTCTTTGTAATGAGAAAGCTCTCGTCCATGTTGTTCAGCATTGTGAGAAATTTGGATATGGGAGCGGAGAAGGTGAGCTCGTATTTACCAACGTATGGGCGTGCGGAGACGTCGAACATGCCGATAACGGCTTTAGGCTGATCCGACTCGCGTTGCAGGAAGGGGGAATGGACGATGGCGGAGCATCCTGATCCGAAGGGGGATATCACGCCGTCGGGCTTTTCCTGGTCGAAGTTGGCCAGCGTAAAAAGCCCGGACAGCGCGTCGGGCGCGACAAAGAAGATGACCACCTGCGGATCATCGCCCGCATCCAGCATATCCCAGCGTTTGAACACAATGCAGCGTCCCGGCGCGACGAAGGGCGGCAGGTGTTTAAATGACCGTTCGGCTAGCTCGGGGGACTTTTTATAGCGTTCTCCTTCCAGCTTGCCGGGTATGCCGCAGGAGAGGAAGTAGTTGATATCCGACCTGATCTCCTGCGTGAAGCCCAGATATCGCTTGCCGCCGGCGCAGCCGATCGATGAGGATTGAAAACTGAGGGACTTGCCCTTCCGCACAGCCTGGATGGCTGCGACAATGCACCTGTGGGCCGAGCCGGCCTTTACCTGCTCGGCTTTTGATGCATCATCCGTATAGTAAAACGTTATCGGCAGGCCGGTCCCGCCGAAGTATCTCTTCCATTTTGCTGTGAAATCGTCCCTGAGTGCGATGTCCATTGCACAGCCTCCGCTCTTATGGACTGAGCAGCAGTTTGTGTGCGGCGCCGGACTCCACCTGGTCGCGGGTCCAGGGCATGGGATGGTACTGGACTTTAGCCCAGGGCAGTATCATGCTGCCGTACCACGGGTTGCCGGGGTGCCCGCTCTGGCCGGTGGAGTTCATGCCGACGCTTTTACCGAGGTCGGACATGTCTACGATCATGCGCATGGAGGGGATGAGCGTGATGTTGAAATTGCCCTTGCTGGCGGACCAGATCTCATTGTTGACGCACTCGGTGTTGCCGCCCACCGGCACCGGGCCCTGGTTGACCAGGGACTCGAGAGGGGCAATACCACTGGCGCCCAGCGGATTGCTGACGAAGGTCGCCTTATGCAGTTTTCCCCACTGCCACTGGCTGCGGTCCTTGCCCATGGCGGCCACGGCTGCAGCATAGCCTTCCCTGAATGACTGCGCCAGTATCTCGTCGCGCGTCTCCTTCTTATCGGCGGTGGCTGAGTTGTCCCACCAGGCGTCGTCGGGCTTCTGCAGAAGCAGGTAGACGGCCCACATCTCCTTGTCCTGGCCGTCTGTTTTGGCGGCATCGCCCAGCTGGTCCTGGAACAGGTTGCGCATCAGGCACATCCAGAATTCGTTATAGAGCGCGGTCTGGCCGCTGTCCTCGCTGCAGAGCTGGTCCCATTTGAGGAGCCAGTCCCTGGCATCGGTGACCGCGGGGTCATCGAACTTCAGCCCGGCCAGGTAAGGCAATACCTCGCCGGCGGGCAGGGATTTAACATCGCCCTGAATAGTCTGGTACGTGGCGACCGTGTTGGGCGCGAGCTGTTTGATCAGCTCGTTGATGCGCTGGCTGCGGTAGCCGTATACCCATTTATTGTACC
>JBAZLT010000340.1:0-2683 GCA_041650115.1 Dehalococcoidia bacterium
TAAGAACAGGCCAAAGGATCAGAACGGAGCCGGCGCATCCACCATGAGCTTCGGCGGAACCATGAAGGCCATACTCACCAATAAGACGGCTGTGACGCTGTTTATATCCTTCGGCCTGCTATACTATTTCCTTAATACCATAGTCTACTGGCTGCCCACCTACTTTACCCGCTATATGGGCATGGACGTCGCCCAGGCAGGCTCAATGACCGCTGTGGTCATGGTCAGCGCCCTTCTTGCCAGTCCGCTGGGCGGCTGGCTGGGCGACATGATATCCAAAAAGAACCCGGCCAATAAGATGCTGCTCGCCTGGATCTGCGTATGCCTTTCCATCATCACTTATGCCTGCGCGATCATTTTCAATGCATGGCCGCTGTTCTTTGTGGTCACCTTCTTCTCCTATATGTACATACCTGCGCAGCATACCGCCAGCCAGGAGATCGTGCCCTTCTACCTGAGGGCCAGCACCTATGGCGTCTACATCTTCTGCATGTTCTTCCTGGGCGGATTGTGGGGGCCTGCCATAACAGGTATCGTTTCCGATGCCTCCAACCTGCAGGCCGGTTTCTGGGTAAACGGCGCGGTAGCGCTGGTCGGATCCATCGGCTACTTTATCACTTACAAGTTCTTCAACAAAGATTACGCCGCTGCCAGGAAACTGGAGGAGGGAGTAACCTACGAGTCTGCCTGAACCCGTGAGTTGAACAAGTAGTAATTTAGAACTAATATACCAGCTATCAGGCATGCAAGGTTGCCTTTGATCTCGTGATACTATGAAAACAGGCGATGGATTAATAACTGCCGGCATCGATGCAGGCGCCAGCAGGATCAAGATAGCGCTCTTGAAAGGCCGCAGCCTGTTGGGCCACGTGGTCCTGGAAGAGGGCGCGGAAAATATCACGGAGATATCCAGAAAGGCGCTGGCCGATACATGCCGGATAGCTGGTATCTCTACAGGCGATATCAGCAAGATCGCCGTTACCGGAATGGCTTATAAGTACGTTCATCTGGAAGCTGAGCACGTCAATGAAGGCTCCTGTTTGGCCAGGGGCATAGACTTCCTAATGCCCGAGGCCAGGACCGTGATCGATGTGGGAGCGCAGAAGAGCCTGGCCATAAAATGCCAGGATGGCGTTCCTCTCAAGATCCGTTACAGCGAAAAATGCGCCTCAGGCAGCGGTAGATTTCTGGATGTAATCGCATCGACCATGGCGATGGACAAATCCGAGCTGAGCAGGCTGGGTCAATCCACTGAAAATTATGTCGAGGTGCAGAGCACATGTACCATATTCGCCGAGTCGGAGATCATCACGCTCATCCACTCGGACGCGAAGCCGGCTGAGATCGCGCGCGGCGCGTACAGGGCCCTGGCCAGGCGTCTCTACGGCCTGCTGCTCCAGGTCGGGCTGGAAAACGTTGTCTGCGTCGTGGGCGGGGTGTCCGCCGATGCGTGCTTGCTTGATGAGATGGCAAAGCTTGCCAAATGCGAGATTAAACCGGCCACACAATCCGATATTGTCGTGGCCTGCGGAGCGGCCCTGGCCGTTCAATAAGAGGAGATTAACACTTTGCTGCTGGCCGGAATCGATATAGGTTCATCCAGTACCAAAGCGGTCATCATGAATGACCGCAGTATTGTGGCGTCCAGCCTGATACTCACCGGCGCCAGCAGCACAGCTGCTGCTTCCAGCGTAATGGACCTTACCCTGGCTGAAAGCGGCGCGTCTATGGGGGATATAGCCTGTATCGTTTCCACCGGATATGGCAGAGTCAATGTCCCCTTCGCCCAGAAAAATGTCACCGAGATATCATGTCATGCCAGGGGCGTGAACTGGTATTTCCCGGGTGTTCGCACCGTGCTGGATATGGGGGGACAGGACTGCAAGGCGATCAGGTGCGATGAAGGTGGAAGGGTAACGAAGTTTGCGCTCAACGACAAATGCGCCGCGGGCACCGGAAGGTACCTGGAACGATTATCCAAATACACCAGGGTTCCACTGGGCGAGATCGGTCCCAGATCGCTGCAGCCCGTTAACGGCCCGGTAGCAGTGGACAGCTTCTGCGCCGTCTTCGCCGAGAACGATGTGCTGCTGCGTATCCGCGAGGGGTACCAGATAAACGATATCCTGGCAGGCGCCGTCGATGCCATTGTGGAGCGAATCGTCTCCATCATTCAGAGGATAGGGGCCGAACCCGAATTGTCCATCAGCGGGGGCATCGCTAAAAATACGGGCGTCGTCTCCAGGGTGGAGAAGCGTTTGGGCATGAAGGCGTTGATAGCGGATGAGCCTCAGATAATCGGCGCCGTAGGCGCTGCGCTATTTGCCCGGGACCTGGCCTTGAAGTCCGGCAAGTAATACGAAAAAACCGGCCGTAACTCTAACCCTTGATTCTCCTTTCCCAGCGCTCAAACGGTTCCCAGGCGTTAAGCTGCTCGGGCGTGCGCACAGCCTTCAACTGCCGTGCACCCTGAGGACAGGAAGCGACGCAGGCGCCGCAGCCGAAGCACTTCTCCGGGTCGGTAACGCTTTTTACCTTGCCTGAGCTGTCCTTGACCAGCGTAATAGCCTTAAACAGGCAACGCTTGCTACAAATCTTGCAGCCCCTGCACAGATCGGCGTTGACCTCGGCAACATAGCTGCTCTTGAAGGTGATTTTAGAAAAGGGTATCGAGAATTTGACG
>JBAZLT010000341.1:0-2681 GCA_041650115.1 Dehalococcoidia bacterium
CGAGGATGCCTTTGATGTAGGACCAGTTGCGCTTGTTTTGAGTGGCCGCGAGTTTGATGGCGCCGGAGATCCACTCGGACGGGTACTCGGTTTCGGCGTCCTTCAAGAGTTCAGAGATACCTGGTGTGAGATCTCCGATTTCCTGTTCATAGAGGGTGAAGATATTCCCGTCCTCTGGTAAACAGTCTTCTTGATTTTCAGATGATGACGACGACAGGTTTTCTGCGGCGCCATTATCATCATCATCTTCAATACCAATACCATTATCAATACCAATACCAATACTATGCTGGAGTGCAGGAACATTCTCGGAACGTTCCGTGAATGGTTCGGGAATGGTGCAGGAATCACGTTTAATTTTATGCCCTTTTGGTGGTGGTGGAATCTTTGAGGGGTATGGTTTAGAGATATATTGAAACCTCTTCCAGTTGGGTAAATTGAGATATTCGATGCCGTCGATTTCGTAAAGGTTGATAAGCCCTCCCGTAACGGTTTCGGAACGGTACGATACCAGTTCGGGAATGGTGCAGGAATCGCCCGGGAAGATGATAGTTTTCAGGAATGCTGGGCTTGCTTTCATACGTCCCTCGTCATCGGAGTGGCTTATCATGCCGATAAAAAGGAGCCGCGCCCACACCGATAACGCTATGAATTGCTCACTTGTCCATATGCCGGGGTCAATTTGTCGTTTTCTTGCCATCGTTATAGCTCCTTTATCTCCTGCCCGTACTTCTCGCGGAACAGTTTCGCCTTGATTTTATACTCGTGTGTCCTGAATCCTTTCGTGTCCTCGACCTCGACGTGCAGATCAGGATAGACGACCACGAAGTCGGCCTCGTAGCTCACACCCTTACTGAGAGGAAATACGACGTGGTGCTGCCAGCAGATGACTTCACCGGCGCGGCGCAGCAAGTCCAGCTCCACGGCGCGGCTGGCCTCTCGCTGGCTGTCGTAGACCATACCGTTGTACAGCGTCCTCTTATTGCCGTACTTGCTGCGCTTGGGCTCTCCAGGCGGATCGATACTTGCCACCTCCGGGTTGCGGGCGGCCAGGTCGGGATTGTTCTTCATCAGTTCAGCCAAGGTAGTATCTATTTGATTAGACACGAATCATTACCTTCTCTTTCCTCGGTCTATATACTCCAACTGACGCACCGTGTGGCCGGTGATCCGCGACACCGCCTCCGGAGTGGCGTCGACCGAGCTCATGGTGCCAGCCTCCAGATCGACATATGCAGCCATCCATGAGAGCGTGCCCTTCATCAGCTTATGAACAAAAGTCAGCACCAGGTCGGCCATCATGCGGTTAATGACGGGCGATTGCCCGTCAGCTTCTACGTCCTGTGCGCAGCTGAGCCTCTTCTTCGGCGCCGGGGCCAGTAGTCCGGGCTGCTGTACTGTGGGAACCGGCAGCTTGCGGCACACGCCGCTCTCCGGATAGAACGATTGTCCCGACTCTTTAAGCAGCGCGTTGCCGATGAGCACCTGCCCTGAATTCTCGCCGTTGCCGGCATCGATCCACCAGCCGCCGAACTTCTGTAAACCGAACATGCCGCCCATGGTGTAGCGCCCGGCGTATTGCATCCTCTCCCGCGCCCTGGCATTGTCGACGCAGCCGATAGTCAGGTGCCCGCGATAGTTCAGGTCGAGCATTTGTATCGGGCTGATGCAGTAGTCGACAGGTATGCTGTATTGAGCGGCCAGCCTCTTGGCCAGCACCTCGGCTTTGAACCGGCCCAGGTCGGACTTAAAGAAGTTCTGCCGCACCAGGTTGCGCTCCTCTACCCTGTCATGGTCGACGAGCTCCAGCCTGTACTCCGTGCCCTTTATCAGCCTGCACAGGCCCTCGGCAACATACCCGCCCGTCCCGCCGCAGCCCACAACCATGATCGATGCGTCCCGTTTTATCCACCGTAATGTGTACTGCATCAGTCGCACCTCGTCGACATCAGGTCGGCCGCTATCCCGTGGTACACGAGGTCGTTCAGCGGATACTCCTGCGCCTTCTTCTTATGCAGCTCCTTCCACATCAGCGTGATGTCGTCGGGATACCGCTTGGACCTGCCGTCAAGGGTCGCGTCCCGCGTGAAGAAGGATTTAAAGAACTCTCCCGGTATCTGCCCGACGTTCTCCGAGTACCGATGGCTGCCGCCGCATGACCGCCCGTCGTCGTACACGTTGGCCACCGGCGACTTGTAGATTTTCTCCTTGGGCCCAGCGGGACGCTTGGCCGCAGCGTATACCGCGGGAGATCTCCCCGGACGGCAAACGAAGATGAGCCCGGGCAGCGGCACGTCATAGCGTTCGGGCGGCCCCTGCACGCTGGTCTGTAATGCCAGCTTGCGGATGCCTGGCTCTACCCATAAAGCAACCACGGGCCCGCCGCGCGTGTTGGCCCACCACAGCGCGTTCTCCGGCAGTATGCCGCTGCTGAACGACAGCTGGTTGGCCATGGCGTTGGCCAGGTCGTGCGCCGATACCATGCGGAACCGGCCTCCGTTCTTATCGAAGTCCTGTAAAACGATGGCCTCGCCGTAGAAATCCAGCCTCATCATCAGGTGGTCTTTACCGATGCCCAGGCCCGGCAGCACCCGCTGGAACGGCGAGGGCATATCGGTCTTACTTTTTTCTACCATGTGTCCCTCTCTTCTTTGCAATGTATTTGATAACCTCTGTATATC
>JBAZLT010000342.1:0-2673 GCA_041650115.1 Dehalococcoidia bacterium
CCGATGTAGATCCGACACCCGACATCCTTTATCCATTGTATGAAGTGGGATTCAAGGCAGTTGTACCGGACAGAACAAAGCCCGATTATACAGTCACAGCTACGATTATTGAGGAACAGGACTGATAGGCGGTTGCACCGTCAGGATCGGCTGCTGCGCGAGGCGTCTAAGACCATAACGACGATCAGGGTACCCACGATCAATATGAAAACAGGTATCATTACCGCTCGGATAGGTGGGTAATCGGCCGTCCAGTAGCGGAACCAGACGTTGCCGATGATGTCGTCCCTGGGTACCAGCCAGCCTGTATGAGAATCGTTGCTGTGGTTGCGGTTATCGCCCAGGACGAAATATTGTCCATACGGTATATACTGCGCAGGCATATAGTAGTTAGGCGCCTCACTGATGTACGGCTCAACCAATTTTTTCCCGTTTACAAAGACCGCCCTGTCCCTGATCTCAACTGTGTCGCCCGGCACGCCTATCACCCTTTTTATAAAACATGAGGGGTGCTGTGAAAAAAACGGGTCAAATGCAGGCTTCGGATCGTTGCCTGGCGCATAGAAAACTATCTCATCTCCCAGGTGGGGCCGGTTGCCAAAGGCATAACTCAACTTGTTGACGATGATAAGGTCTCCTTCCCGGAATGTGGGGAGCATGGATACGTTGAATACCTCGAAGCTCTTAATGGAGATCTGCAGCGCCAGGAAAATGATGGCTGCAATCAGCAGCGTAAAGACGAATTCTTTTAATACCTTCAAATATATGTCTCTAATTTTTGATTTGGCTAATTATATGCCATTAGCTATATTTGCGCTAATCGGGTAAACCTTTTTACTCCTGTTACGTTATGCTATTAGTTCTGTATAATAGTCGTATATATAGTAAATAATAATTCAGGAGGGATTCAGCAAAATGAGGAGAACAGCAATCATACTGGCGGCAATCATGTTGGTCACGGTATTCCTGGTAGGATGCTCACCGAACCCGGCCGTCGTATATCAGGGAGGCGCTCCCGCAGGCGGGACGGTCGTCGGATCGAGCGGGATAGTCGTAAGTCAGCAGAATGTCGGATTGTGGGTAAACGGCCTGGGTAAAACAACCGGAACGCCGGACGTGGTGGTATTGACCCTGGGCGTTGACTCACAGCAAAAGACTGTGGCGCAGGCCCAGAAAGATGCCATAGATGCCATGAACAGCATTATGCAGGTGCTGAAGGACAGCGGCATCGCCGATAAGGACATACAGACAAGCCAGTATAATATCCAGCAGGTCACCAAGTGGGATGAGAACCAGAACACCTATATTGTGGTGGGCTACAAGGTAACCAATACGGTCACCTGCAAGATCAGGGATATCAATAAGGCGGGGTCGATCATCGATAAGGCTGTAGTGGCAGGGGGCGATCTGATCAGGATTAATGGTATCAGTTTCACCGTAGACGATCCGATGCCCTACTATAAAATAGCCCGGGAGAGAGCGGTCCAGTACGCGATGGATAAGGCCAGGCAGATCGCCCAGGCGTCCGGGACCCGGCTGGGCAAGGTGTTGTATATATCCGAGGACACCAGCTACATCCCGCCTATGGTGGGCAATTACGCCATGAAATACGCTGGACTGGATGCGGCTGCCGCGGCGCCCACGCCGATCAGCGCAGGCGAGCTGGAATTCCAGGTGACCATAACAATGGTCTATGAAATAAACTAGGTTCAGACTGCGAGCAACAGGCTTCCTTACAATATTGTAAGGAAGCCTGTTTTTTTGCGAAGCGAATGTGGTGATGTTAAAATTGACCGGTATTTGAACCTGCATCGAGCGTGTATATTTATAAACAGGACCGTACACCTCTGATTATTCTGCAGGGGCAAGAAACAGGATTTAGTATTAGATATGCTGAACCGGCCGCTTGATTTTATGGCTTACGCTCTCTCCCTTGCAGAGCTGGCGCGGGGGTATACCAGCCCCAACCCGGCGGTAGGCGCCGTGATCGAAAGGGACGGGTTGGTGGTGGGCCTGGGGCATACCCAGCAACCGGGTATGGAGCATGCTGAGATCATGGCCCTGAACCAGGCCGGGGAGATGGCGCGCGGCGCAACCATGTACGTGACCCTCGAGCCGTGCTGCCACCATGGCAAAACCCCGCCCTGCACCGACGCCGTTATCAACGCGGGCATTTCAGAGGTTAATATCGCTGTGACCGATCCCAATCCGCTGGTTTGCGGCAAAGGTATCGCCTGTTTGAAAGCAGCAGGCATAAAAACTAAAATCGGTGAGTATGAGCAGCGGGCCAGGGAGATCAACGAGGGCTACTTTAAATATATTAAAACAGGGATGCCGTTTGTTATAGCCAAGTTTGCCATGAGCATGGACGGCAAGATAGCCACCAGGACCGGCGATTCCAAGTGGATTACCAGCGAGGACGCTCGCAACTACGCCCACGGCCAGCGACACAGCGTTGACGCCATCATGGTCGGCGCCCAGACAATAATTGCCGATGATCCGCAGTTGACTGCACGCGGATACAGCGGAAAGTGCGGGCGCGCCAAACTCCAGCCCCTCAGGGTGATAGTGGATGGCCGGGGCCGCGTTCCTGGCACGGCCAGGGTATTTTCAGAGCCGGGCAAGACGCTGGTAGCGGTGGCTGACGGTCATTTTGACAAAGAGCTACTGAAA
>JBAZLT010000343.1:0-2654 GCA_041650115.1 Dehalococcoidia bacterium
TCGCCGCTTTTCCTTGAACTGGAAGAATCCCTGACGGTCTGGATGAGCCACGGGGACGAGATCATTGAGATGCCGCCCGGATTCAAGTCCAGCGCCTATACCGAGAACTCTCCCAATGCCGTGATCGGCGACGGGGCCAGGATATTCGGCCTGCAGTTCCATCCCGAGGTGGTGCACACGCCCCAGGGCAAGCAGATCATCAGGAACTTTCTCTACAACGTATGCGGGTGCCGCGGCACATGGACCCCCGGCAACTTTATCCAGGAGAGCATCGCGGCCATCAGGGAGCAGGTCGGCGCCGGCAAGGTCATCTGCGCGCTTTCGGGAGGCGTAGACTCGGCAGTGGCAGCCAAGCTGGTGCATGCCGCCATCGGCGACCAGCTCACCTGTATTTTCGTGAACAACGGTCTGCTCAGGCGGGAGGAGCCGGAGCGCGCGCTGGAGACCTTCCGCAAGAACCTCAAAATGAACGTGGTCTACGTCGATGCCACCGACCTTTTCCTGGAAAATCTGAAGGGCGTGATTGACCCGGAGCAGAAAAGGAAGAACATCGGCAGGGAGTTTATCAAGGTCTTCGAGAGCGAGGCGCGTAAGCTGGGCAAGATAGATTTTCTCACGCAGGGCACGCTCTATCCCGACGTCATCGAGAGCGCTACACCCGAGACCAAGGCGGCGGCCAAGATCAAGACGCATCATAACGTGGGCGGGCTGCCCTCCAAGATGGCGCTGACGCTGATAGAGCCTCTCCGGTACCTCTTCAAGGATGAGGTGCGCAACGTGGGGCTGGAGCTGGGACTGCCGGAGGATATGGTCTGGCGGCAGCCCTTCCCGGGGCCGGGGCTGGCCATCCGCATCATAGGAGAGGTCACACGGGAAAGGCTGGATATACTGCGTGGGGCGGACTGGATAGTGATGAACGAGATCAAGAAGGCCAAGCTCTACCGGCAGATGTGGCAGACCTTTGCCATACTGACCGATCTGCGCAGCGTGGGCGTGATGGGAGATTACCGCACCTATGGCTATCTGGTGGCGGTGCGGGCCGTGACCAGCCAGGACGCCATGACGGCGGACTGGGCGAGGCTGCCCTACAACCTGCTGGCTACCATATCCAACCGTATCGTGAATGAAGTGCCCGGTGTAAACCGGGTGGTATACGATATCACCAGCAAGCCACCATCCACCATCGAGTGGGAGTAGGCCGTTCACCGGCCCTGTGATATGAAGATTGCTGCCATCGGCGACCCCCACGGCAACCTGGAGAAGATCCGCAGCATCCCGCTCGACAGGGTGGACCTTGCCCTGCTGACGGGGGACCTGGGTCAGACGGACAACCTGCGCAAACAGGCCTACGAGTTCATAAGCATCAAACGCCCCAACCCGGCCGAGATAGCGGCCTATGCCGAAGGCTTCAGGGAGGCCTTCATTGAGTCGCATAAGACTGCACTTAAGCTGGCACGCTATATGGCGGAGTTCTGTCCCGTATATATCGTGCGCGGGAACGCCGACCTGTCCAACTACGATACCAGAAAATTCGCGCATACCTTCCGCACCGAGTTGCCCTACCTGTACCAGGGCCTGCTCGGGATAAGGAATGTGCACCTGATCGACAACCGCCTGGCTGTTGCCGGAGGCGTGAGGATCGGCGGGCTGAAATTCTTTTCGGATATCAGCTGGGCTGAGGAGTTCGAGCTTGACGGCATTGCGAAAATCAGGGAGAAGGCGTTGAGAGAGACCCAACGTGCCCGGCGCGTGCTTGAACGGTTCGGGAAGCTGGATATACTGTTGACGCATGTGCCTCCCTACGGGGTGCTGGACCAGGTGGATTCGAAAGTCATACCGCCGTCCTGGGTAGGCAGGCATGCCGGCAGCAGGGTTGTTTTGGATTACATAATGGACACGCAGCCGCGATATGTCATCTGCGGGCATATACACGAGGCTGAGGGGTACAGGAAGCTGGGGGAATCACAGGTATACAACCTGGGTTCGGGCGGCTACAGGATAATTGAATTGTAGGGGCGTTGCTTTAGCTGCGCCGAAGATACGGGCGGGGTCAAAACCCGCCCCTACATTATTATTTGACAAAAGGATAGCACCAAAATATACTAATACGGCATGCGAAAAATTAACGATAGTTGATTTGAGCAGATTTTTGGTGTATACTCTGACAGCTTGGTGAGTATCACCAGGCTGTTTTGTTCTTTAACAAAAGAATAGTGTATTGATGAATGGTGTCTAGTGTTCTAGTTGCATAATGGCAGCTGGATGCAGGCCGCAAGGTCTTGTGTTCATGCTGTTGTAGGTCAAAGATAATAAGGGCACAGGGCGGATGCCTTGGCGTTAACAGCCGATGACGGGCGCGGCTCGACTGCGATAAGCCCCGGTGAGATGTCCAGCTATCTTAGCCGGGGATTCCCTAATGGGGCAACCCACCTGGCCAAAAGCCAGGTACTCTTTTTAGAGAGGATACCAGGAGAACTGAAACATCTTAGTACCCTGAGGAAAAGAAATCGAATGAGATTCCCGGAGTAGTGGCGAACGAAAGGGGAATAGCCTAAACCGCGGCGACTCAGTGGACTTGAGTCCTATGTCGGCGTGGAGTTGCAAGGTGCAGCGGATGGTGCTCAAGAGCCATCGCAGAGTTACAAACTTTCTGC
>JBAZLT010000344.1:0-2644 GCA_041650115.1 Dehalococcoidia bacterium
AGCCCAAATGGGTTATCGCAGTGGGCGCTTGCGCCGTCAGCGGCGGCACATTCAGGGAGTCCTACAGCGTTGTTCCGGGCGTTAACTGCATCATGCCGGTGGATGTATACGTTCCGGGCTGCCCGCCGAGGCCGGAAGCCATGATTCACGGCATAAACAGGCTACATGCCAAGATAGTAAAAGGAACCATAGACAACCCCAATCTATCGTTAAAGTAACAAACAGGTAATCGTATTTTATGACAGTTGCCGTCAATACAGAAGAAATCGGGAAAAAGATAGCGGAAGCGATTCCCGGAAGCGTTGTTCCCAGCGACAAGGGGTCGCTTACCGTCGACAGCAAAGCGCTGGCGCAGGTAGCTGATTTCCTTAAAAATACGCCGGGAATGGAGTTCGATTACCTGACTGTCCTGACTGCTGCGGACTACTTTGACTATTTCGAAGTGGTCTACCGCCTGGTTTCTCTGAAAAACAACCAGGGCCTGATCTTGAAAACACGTGTCTATGGCAGGGAGAACCTCAGCGTCCCGTCGGTCACACCTGTCTGGCGCGCCGCATATTATCAGGAACGCGAAATATTCGATTTGATGGGCATCAAGTTCGAGGGACATCCCGATCTGAGAAGGCTGCTTCTCTGGGAGGGCTTTAAAGGGCATCCTCTGCGGAGGGATTATCTATAGCATGCCGATCAAGACAGAGCAATTCTATCTAAACGTCGGACCTCAGCATCCGTCCACGCACGGCGTTTTCCGTTTAAGATTATCCCTTGACGGAGAAGTGGTTACCGATGTTGAGCCCATCGTTGGCTACCTGCACCGCGGCATCGAAAAGCTGGCTGAGACCCGCACCTATACCCAGATCATACCTCTCACGGACAGGCTGGATTATCTTGCATCTATGACCGATAATGTGGCTTATTGCATAGCCGTGGAAAAACTGGCGGGCATTAAAGTTCCGGAACGTGCGGAATATATCAGAATTATTTTATCCGAACTGATGCGCATCTCCAGCCATATGATGGCCGTCGGCTTCTATCTGAACGATTGCGGGGCTTTCTTTACTCCGGTACTGTACATGTGGCGTGAAAGGGAGAAGTTGCTCGACCTTTTCGATATGATTTGCGGGCAGCGCCTGCTGTACAACTACATGCGCGTCGGAGGGGTCAGTCAGGATTTGCCGGACGAGTTTATGCCGGCGCTCAAAAAGTTTGTAGCCGAGATGCCGCGCTATATCGGGGAATACAATCAGCTCATCAAGCAGAATGAGATATTTTTAGCACGCAGCAAGGGTGTCGGCATACTACCCAGGGAAACCGCCATAAATATAGGTGCCAGCGGACCGGTGCTTCGCGCCAGCGGTGTTAAATGGGACATCCGCAAGATGGACCCCTATTCCATCTACGACAGGTTTGATTTTGAAATCCCGACCGGCGAAGCGGGCGATTGCTACGACAGGTACTGGGTGCGCATGCAGGAAATGACGCAGAGCCTGCGCATTATCGAACAGGCCATAAGCCAGATGCCGGCCGAGGGCCCGGTATGCGCCGATGTGCCCCAGTTTTTCAGGCCGCCGGCGGGTGAAACCTATGGATACATCGAAGCTCCCAAAGGCAACTTGGGCTTCTATATAGTTAGCGACGGGTCGATAGCACCGTACAGGCTGCATATTTATCCTCCCACACTGATCAATATCACGGCATTGAAGGATATGGTAATCGGGTGGAAGGTAGCCGATTTGATTATTATTTTCGGTAGCATGGACGTTGTGCTCGGGGAGATAGACCGCTGATGACGCTGCTCGGCCAGTTCCAATTGATGCTGAAGAGCCTGGGATGGCCCGATTGGGCCGTCTACCTCACACCCGCCATCGTGGGCATACTCATAATCATTATATTTGTACTCACCATCGTCATAGTCTTTATCTGGTGGGAAAGGCGTCTGATCAGCCGGTTCCAGATCCGGCTGGGCCCCAACCGCTGCGGACCCGAGGGTATACTCCAGCCCATCGCAACGGCCATCAAAATACTGTTAAAAGAGGACATCGTACCTGAGAAAGCCGATAAGCTGATTCATTTTGCCGCTCCCATTATCGTGTTTGTACCGATACTGTTGATTTTTGCTGTTATACCATTTGGAGAGGGCGCTATCCTGGTGGACCTGAACGTAGGCGTCATCTATGTCATCGCGATCAGCTCGATATCAGTGATCGGCATCTTCATGGCGGCCTGGGCATCGGGCAATAAGTACTCGTATATATCCGGCATGCGCAGCATCGCCCAGATGGTCAGCTACGAGATACCGGTCGTGCTGTCTCTCGTCGGCGTTGCACTGGTGGCAGGTTCCTTCTCCATGCTTAAAATAGTTGAGGCGCAGAGCATACCGTTTATTTTATTACAGCCGCTGGGATTTCTTATCTTCTTCCTCGGTTCACTGGCTGAGATGAACCGGTCGCCCTTCGATCTGTTGGAAGCAGATTCCGAGATAGTGGCCGGCTACCATATCGAGTATTCCGGCATGAAATTCGCCATGTTCTACCTGGGTGAGTACGGGGTTGCCCTGGCTTACTCCTGTATCATCACCACTTTATTCCTGGGTGGATGGCAGGGACCTTTGCTGCCACCCATTATCTGGATATTAATCAAAGTC
>JBAZLT010000345.1:0-2635 GCA_041650115.1 Dehalococcoidia bacterium
GCTGGTGGATGAGGTGCTGAAATATCTTAATCACAGAGACATGATCATGCTCGACCGCGTGATGTGCCAGAGCAATGGTTATAAGAAGAGATGTCGGGTTTACGTGGATGCTCAATATCCCCGTATACCTCTGATGTGGGGCAACACACTTTTCCCAGCCGAGCCTGGCGAGCCTGATTTTATTACGGTTACCGTGGCGGACTGGCCTGAAAAAAAGGTGCTGGTCTTTCCTGAGTCAGGCATAACTCTGATCTTGGGCAGCGATTATAAGGGTGAGAACAAGAAGGCCATGCTGCGCCAGGTCATGTACTGGGCCAAGAAGGAAGGTAATATCGGACTTCACGCAGCCAGTAAAATACTTCGCATTATGAAGGATGGCAAGCTCTGCGACAAAGGATTTCTTCTCTTCGGCCTGAGCGGCACAGGGAAAACATCACTGGCCTGTCATTCGCACTGGCTGAGGCCGCCTGAACGGGTGATTATCCGGCAGGACGATGTGGTCATTCTTAAATCCGATGGTAGTGCAATCGGTACCGAAGAGTCTTTCTATATGAAGACCGATGGGCTTGAACCTGCCGCACAGCCGCTGCTCTATGCGGCCGCAATCAGCCCGCGCGCTATACTTGAAAATGTGCACGTAGACAGGGAAACCGGAAAAGTCGACTTCTTCGATTCGACACTGACGTCAAACGGACGCGCCATGGTCAAACGTCGCGATATAGCGTTTACCGACAACGAGATAGACCTTGAAAGAGTGGACTATCTGATATTCATAACCAGGCACAATGAAATAGTGCCGCCCGTAGTCAAGCTTTCCAGGGAATGGGGAGCGGCGGCTTTCATGCTGGGTGAATCGGTGGAGACATCCGCCGGAGACCCCTCGGAGGCGGGCAAGCAGCGTCGCGTCGTCGGGACCAATCCTTTTATCGTCGGTTCAGAGGAAGAGGAAGGCAACATGTTCCTCGATATACTGCGAAAAAATCCACATATGCAGTGCTACCTGCTGAATACGGGCAGGGTGGGGGGTCTGACCGGCGGGCAGAAGATTACGGTGTTAGACTCGGTCAAAATACTGGAGATGATAGCCAGGGACAGAATAGTCTGGAAAAAAGACGAGTTCTGGGGCTACGATGTGCCGGCCGATATACCCGGGCTGGATATAAGCCGGTTTGACCTGAGCAATTACTATCCGCGGGAAAAAATCGCCTCCCTCAGCCGGGCTCTCAAAAAAGAAAGATTGGCGTGGCTTTCGCGCTTTGAAGGCATACATCCCGATATAATCAATGCTCTGCAGCCATAGAGTCATGAGGTCCATACTACTCGGGTTCCTGCCCTGTTTTCTGCTTTTGACGGCGCTGATGCTTTCCTGCACGGGGCCCTCCCGGCCACAGGAAAATGCTGGCTGTGAAAACCTTACAGTGCCCGCGGGCGAGCAGCCTGCTATCAATGCTGGTGACAATACAACGCCCGTTCATCCAGCCGAGGCTTTGCCGGTAGCTGAAGAATACGACCGGGCGATCGCTGAAGCGGCGTCGTCGCTGGAGGCAAATGCTGAAAACATCACGCTGAAGGAAAAGCTGGCTGACGCTTATATAGCCCGGGCCTGGTATTACAAAGTAAAGCGCTTGAACCCCAGCACGCTCGCCGACCTGAGCAAGGCTGTGGATATCGCGCCCGGTTATTACAGGGCTTATTATGAACTCGGACGCTTTCATAACAACCAGTGGCAGTTCAGCATAGGGCGCCTGGATCTGGATAAGGCATTATCGCTTAAACCGGATTTTGCACCCGCCTACAGTGAACGGGCCTACTCCGACTATAAAAATCGTAAATATGAGTCGGGCCTGGCTGATGCCAACAGGGCGATAGATCTCGATCAAAGGCTGCCCCGCTCTTACTGTGTCAGGAGCCTTATTTATGCGGCTCTGGGCAGGACCGATTTGGCGATACAGGATGCTAACCAGGCCGTGCACCTGGCGCCGGATGACGCGGCATCATACTACAATAGGAGCATGGTATATACTGCAGCGGGTGAGCCTGCGCTTGCCATAGCCGATCTCGAAACAACCCTTAAGCTTTCGCAGGATGACCTGCTCACCACGAGGGCTGGCGACGACCTGCGGGCTCTCAATAAATAGGGCTTCCACTGTATTTCCTACTCGTGCCGCAGTGACTCGATGGGATCTAGACGGGCAGCGCGGAAGGCCGGGTAGGTGCCCGAGATCAGGCCTGTGCCTATCGATACACCCAGAGCGATAAATATGATGCCCGCCGAAATAACGGGCGTTACAGTTGTATTTCCAAGTGAAATATTGCCCATCAGCATGGCCCCCAGCATAGCCAGACCAAGGCCGACGAGGCCGCCGGTCAGGCTGATAGCGGCTGCTTCTATGAGGAACTGCAGCAGTATATCCCGGCGCCTGGCGCCGATAGCCTTGCGGATGCCGATCTCGCGCGTTCTCTCTGTAACGGATACCAGCATGATGTTCATGATGCCGATGCCGCCGACAACGAGCGATATGGCGCCCACCGCTCCCATGAAAAGCGAGAATCCGGCCAGTGTTGCCTGCATGCTGGCCAGCGTCTCGCGCATATCCGTGATGGTGAAATCGTCAGGTGCGCCCGTCCTGATGTA
>JBAZLT010000346.1:0-2629 GCA_041650115.1 Dehalococcoidia bacterium
GCCCGTAGCCGATAGTGTGTAAGTGGTGGTCGCGCCGGGTGTGACGGTTGTCGATCCGGTTGTTCCTACCGTGCCAATGCCGGGTGATATGGTAACGCTGCTGGCGTTGCTCGTGGTCCAGGTCAGCGTGACGGTTTGTCCGACGTCTATCGAGGATGCATTCGCGCTGAAGGAATTAATTACCGGCTGATAGATCGGCCTGGGCGACGGCCCGCTGTAAGGCGAAATGCTGCCGCGCGTGTAATTGAAGCTCAGAGTACGCTCCGACCAGGAGAAGCCGGAGTTGTACCACATCTTCCAGACGTAGAGCCCGTCGGGATCCCAGGACTCGGCGCTGAACGGCCCGATGCGCCATACGCCCGCGTAAGGCCTGTACCATCTGTAACACAGCCAGTGCCCGTATGGAGTGGTCCCCTGCGGATAGTATTCCCACAGGTAGAAGTACCCCGGGCCGTTAAACGAAACAAGCAGGTAGCACAGATCGTTACGATAAAGATTGTAGAGCGTTTGCCCGTAGCTGGTAACGAGGTAAGCGTTTACGATGGACCCTGCCGCTCCTGCCGGAGGCGACGGCGGTACCGTCATCTGAAGGCTGGGCCAGGTCTGGTTGTAAGTGTCGACACCGACCGGCGGCTCTACCAGTTCCCCGCCTTCGTCCGGCGGCTGCCAGCTTTCATCGGGATTAATTGGCGGCGATGGCTGTGCCTGAGCCGGCGAAAATACTGAAGCCGCGGCTGATATAACCATGCAGGCGATAAGCAGCGGTATTATTATCTTTTTCATATCTATTAAGCACCTCCAGGTGATCGTGTATCTTTATCAAGTATAAGTGCACTTTACACCATCTGCTTGACCCTCGCCTGACAGGTTCCTGATAAACACCTGATAAAAAGGCGGATGCTCGGATTGGACAGGGAACCCTGCAGGGCTCTCACGATGAAATAAAGGGGTTAATGGTTGGATCGAAACTTCAGGCTGGCCTTGCCGGCCATCTCGATAACGTCCCCGTCTTTCAATTCCAGCGGGCCTGAGTTACGAATGCTGACAGCATTGACGGCAGTGCCGTTGGCGCTGCCCATGTCTTCGATAAAAGCTTTCCCGTCTGTGAAGCTGATCTTAAAGTGCTGCTTTGATATCATCCCCAGATCATCCAATCCCAGCGACCTGGCGACATGCGCGCGTCCGATTATCTCGCTTTCTTCACCCAGCCGGATCTTTAATCCGTTGGGTAACTCCAGGACGGCCCTGGCTGTGCCGTGCAGCGGCGCTTTTGGTGTAATACCCGGATGCTCGAGTAATTCCACCAGCGGCTGCTGTGCGGTTTTCCGGGTGTAATTCCGTTCGCGCAGGCGGCGTCGCCCGTACAGCGCCAGGAGCACAATGATGACTATGGCGGAAGGGGCAATCAGCAGGAAAAGTGGATTGGTCATGAATTTCAGCAGGTTGTTATCCGCTGCGGCAGGCTGTTCCGGCGTTGAGGGCGTGGTTGGTTGGGCCGGCTGGGCCGGCTCTTCCGGGCCCTTGACATAGTTCCAGAAGACAAGGTGGCTTCTCTGAGCTTCGCTGCCGCCTGCCGCCCACTGTCCGTTTCCGTAAAAGAAGAGCCTGTAGATGTGCTGGCCCTCCAGCTCGTCCTCGCCCGGCCGGAACGGCCCGAACCTCCATCGGCCCTGCTCTTTCACCTGCCATTTGTAGGCAATCCATCTGCCCTGGTCATCACTGCCCGGCGGGTAGTATTCATATATATACAACCAGCCCGGCATATTGACATCCACATCGAGGTACCATTGCTCGCCGCCCGTGAAGGTGTCGCCGCCTTCGGCCGATGTCCCGTGTATGGTCGCCACCACATCAGGCGATTCGCCTGAAGGCAGCGCAGTGGTGCTGTGCAATATGAAATTAACGGGCGGCTTAATCTCATTATGCTGGGTATCATCCATTGGATCCGGTATGGTGAAGTTGTCGGTAGGCGCCCCCATGGCATACGCGCATACGTATGTGAGGGCTACTGCGCTGAGGGAAGCGAACAGAACGGCCAGCGCAAATATCAATGCCGCTACCGGCCGTCTCACTTGGATACCCCCACTTCTTTTACCTCGCATTCGTTTGCGGACAACAACGCTGACCGCATGGCCGTGGCGCTGGCAAATCTGCTGCCCGGTGAAAACATAATGGCCTGGGCCAGGCAGCGCGATGTCTTCGCCGAGATGCCCGCCGAGATCATGTAGTCCGCCACCTTGCCGGCCTCGGTGTAGCTCCGCGGCCAGTTGGTGCGGATCAGCTCGGTGCACAGGTCGTTGGGCTGTCTGAGCGTAAGAAGGTAGATGCAGGTCTGCGCCAGGCCGCACAGGTCGCAGCGCTGGTCGCTCTCGCCGCCAATAAATAATTCAGGTATATCGAAACCCTTGTTGGCTATCTGGGTGAAGGGATCCGTCTTGACCGTGTCCCTCTTCATACTTTCCAGGCTTTTGGCCGTGCCGAAGTCGATCAGCTTGACGCCGCCGTTTCCGCTGAGCATGATGTTCTTGGGATTGACGTCCCTGTGCACGATGCCCGTGGCGTGGATATAGGCCAGGGCGTCCAGCGCCTGGCCGGCCCAGGTCAGGAGCTTCTGCTCGCCGGCCGATGT
>JBAZLT010000347.1:0-2621 GCA_041650115.1 Dehalococcoidia bacterium
TAGAGGGCGCGTGTAATATCCATCAGTTCCTCCATGCTGTACACGCTGATGATCCCCGCCTGTTTGAAGGCGGCCTCCCAGATCTCGTTGCTGCCGGCCAGCGACCCTGTATGGGATTGAGCGGCCTTCACGGCCTGTCTGCTCCTGCCGGTTTTAATCGCGACGATGGGCTTGCGCTGTGAGACGCGCCGGGCGGTCCGGATAAAACGCCTGGCGTCCGGCATGCCCTCGATGTGCAGGGCGATCACCCTGACCTGCGGGTCCTGCTCGTAGTATTCCAGGCAATCGGCGAAGTCCACGTTGCAGATGTTGCCGACGTCGATGCCCTTGCCCACGAATCTGAACTCGGTTACGCCGTCGAAGAGCCCCCCGGTCTGGGTGACGATGCCGACCGGGATGTCCTGCATGGAGATGCCGGCGAAGGCGGTGCAGAACCTGTGGAAGTAGCTGGCGCTGCCGAAGCTGTTGGGTCCGAGCACCCTGCACCCGGTGGCGGCGGCGGTCTGCTTGATCTCGCCCAGCAGCCCGTTGCCCTCCTCATCGCCCGCGTCGTTGAAGCCCTGCGTCAGTATGCTCACGCACCCGATGCCGCGCGCCGCGCAGTCCCTTACATGCTGCGGCACCCGCGCGCGGGGGGTGGAAATAACAGCCAGGTCGACTTTGTCCGGCACATCGTTTATGGAGGCGTAGGCTTTGACGCCCGCGATCTCGGTGGCGTTGGGATTGATGGGGTAGACGCGTCCGCTGTAACCGTATCTGAGCAGGTTCTCCACCGCATTGTAGGTACCGGGGCCGGTCTTCCTGGAGATGCCTATAATGGCGATCGAATCGGGCTCGAAGAAGGGTTTAAGCTCCTGGACGTTTTTCATGAGCAAAAAGTATAGCAGATTACCTTATACCAGATGAAGCCCGAGACAGGGATGGGGTTACCGGGTCATGACATATATCTCGACGCCGGCGATGACCAGGGTGATTATGATGATTACGATCATCAGCAGGGGGGAATTGATCTCACGCTTGAGGATGCCCGGTTCTTCCTGCTCCGCGTTAAGCTTCTCCATCTCTTCGGCGCACGACCTGCAGTAAGCCCTGCCCAGCAGCGTTTCGCTGCACTCGTCGCAGATGGGCTTCTGGCAGCGCCAGCAGACTGATGTGCCCTTGCGGTCGGGATGGTTGCAGCAGGCGAACTCGGGACGTATTTTCGTGTTCTCGTCTTCCATTGAAATGATTATACGGGGATGGACATAAAAAATAAAGAGGGTGTTTAACGGTCATTGCGAGGAGTGAAACGACGAAGCAATCCTGTACGTGACTGCGGGGACACAGGATTGCCACGCTGCGCTCGCAATGACGTGGTAAAAAAAGCTCCCAATGACGTGGTAAAAAAAGACTCACAATGACATAATACGATAAACGGCCTAAGGAAGGAGCGTCACGATGGGTATAGAGCTCAGGCAGAAGGAAAACACGATCGGGTTGATCATTAACGGCGAGGAATTGGGGGAGATATATTTTCCCCTGCGACGGGGAAGTGAATGGGTGCAGCCGGAGAAGGTGGAGACGGAACAGGGCGATATCAGGGCTTGCTTTGAGGGCGCTGAACTGTCCGATCGCCTTACTGTCGGCAAAGGCCTGGTAAAGGTGGAAAGGAGCTGGCGGATTGCCCGAAAAGGGAGCTGGCAGCTCGGCTTCGGCTACAGCCCATCCTCTACTCTTGAGCAGTGGATCGTTCCCTCGGTTATGTACGACAGGAACGTTATGGGCACGGGACGTTACCCCCGCGGAGGCGTCGAAGCAGGCTGGTCCTTCCGCGAGGACAGGATACCCGTACCGTCCTGCTCCATTTTACATAACGGATCGAACTGGCAGGCCGTGTTTACGCAGCCGTCCCCGCATGAATCGGTCCTTTCCAGCGTTAAAACGTATCTGAAAGACGGCAGACCCGCTTTAGAGATCAGGATGCCCTATTGCGAGGAGCCCCATACCTACACAGAGAAGGGCATAATCATTGGGGGGCTGACCGCACCCACCGAGAGGCTGTTGAAGATAAGCAGGGTGCCGTTCGACTACTCGCGCACCTTCTACATCGCCTTCGGCCGCTGCGCGCATATCAGCGAGATATACATGCACCTGGCGGAGCTGGCGCTGGAAGAGTTCGCGGACACCGGCGCCGGGGCGCAGGCCGACTGGTCGGAGATTGCGGCGCTCAAGCTCAACCACCTGCGCTTCCTGCTGATCGACAATGAGCATATGACGGCGGTCAAAATGGGCAGGGGCAACGGACTTTTTCAGTCTTACTACGAGTATGCGGCCGGGTCGTTCCTGGTGCGGGGGCTGGAGGCGGCCACCATCTTCGCCCGCGCGGGCAAAGATCTCGCGGACGACAAATACACGGACATCGCCGGGAGGATAGGCGAGTTCTTCATGGCCGGCGCGCTGCCCAACGGGCTGCACCGGGACTGCTACTCGCTCAAGGAGAAACGCTGGGGCGGTTACCTGGGCGTGGGCACCCCTCCCGATCTGCAGGAAGGCGCCAACACCCGGTGCAACGGCGAGGTCATGGTCAATTACCTCAGGCTGTACAGATTACTGAGGGATGCGGGACGCGAGAGAAGGGATTT
>JBAZLT010000348.1:0-2599 GCA_041650115.1 Dehalococcoidia bacterium
CGGCCTGGTCCGGCATAAATATCCGTGTCCTCAGGATGGCCAGTACGTCGCTGAAGGGGATGGACGTGCTGCCGGTGGTGACGGCCCACACCCCTACCAGGGCCAGCACCAGGGTAGAGAGGATCAACAGAAGTATTCCGCGGCGCACCCTGGCGCGGTGCAGGTCCAGTTCGGTCTTTAATACAGTTTCCATCTAAATATGTTTATCTCCGGTGCAGGTCTACTGCGCGGGCCTGTTGAAAAGGTCGGGATGCAGGAAGGCGGCCACCTGTTCCAGTGCCGTTATGCAGCGCGGGCTGTGGCGGTAGATCAGGTCCCCGTCTATCCTGAAGAGACGGCCGTTTTTAACCGCGGAGGTGCTGCCCATACGCGGGTCCGTGGTGACGAAATTCCACAGCAGATCGGATTTTTCATCCATGCTGGTCGGCACGATGATGACCTGCGGGTCGGCGCTGATGACGGATTCGAAGTTCATGGCGGCGAAGCCGTTGACCTGCGAGGCCACATTGTCGCCGCCTGCCAGACGTATGATGTCATCGATGAGAGTGGACTTGCCCGCCGCCATCAGGGGGTCGTTCCAGATAATGACCAGAACGCGGGGCCTCAGGCCGGTTGATAGCTGCGACGTGACCGCAGCAACAGCGTCCAGGCGTTTTTGCAGTCCGGCGGCAAGCGTTGCAGCGTTGCCTTCGGCGCCGCACAGCATGCCTGTGAGTGTGATGTCCTGTATTACACCCTGAACAGTTTTAGGATAGAGTGAAACCACGCGGAAGCCCATCTTCTGCAGCTGCGGGGCAACGTTCTTATTATGGATTTCAGCGGCCAGCACCAGGTCCGGATTGAGCGCCACCGCCTTCTCTATGTCCACGGTGCTGAAACCTCCCACTTTGGGCTTGTCCATGGCGTCGGGAGGATAGTTGCAGAACTCGGTAACGCCCACAAGCTTGTTTTCAAGTCCCAGGGCGTAGATGATCTCTGTGTTGGCCGGGGCCAGGGATATGATGCGCTGGGCGGGAGGCGCCGCTGTAATGGTATTGCCGGCGTCGTCCTTTAATTCAGCAGGCATTGCAGGAGTGGCGCATGCGCATACACACAGACATGCAACGATTATCAGCGCCAGAGGTATGAAGGATTTATTCCTAATGTTGTTCAAATGTTACCTCCTCGATAAATAAAAACCCCCTGCTCCGGCGGGCAGGGGGACCGTTAATAAATAACAAATCCCGCCTCCTTTCTCCGCGGAGGCAGCTTTTCGGCAGGGTGGCGTTCTGACTGTAACAGTAGGCGGGACTGTACCGGTATCGCGCCGGTTTGCATTCCGTTTAAGCCCGCGGTCACCCGCGGGCGCCCTGCTTCATCTATTCAATTGGGCTAAAGCATATAATTTTAACCGACCGATGTCAAAATCCGTGCCTTTCAGACTCGTTGTCATTAACTGAAGCTTAACGCTATAATCTATCGCAAGGTTGGATACATGACTTCTAAGAATGTGTGGTCCTGGGCTATCGTCTTTTTTCTACTGATTGCGATCATAACGCTGGCTCTCTGGCTGCGCGTAGCGCTTCCCTACAGCCAGGTATTTGCGAGGGACTGGGTGAAGATGACGGGCGTGGATGCCTATTACTATATGCGCCTGGTGGACAACCTGATGCGACACTTCCCCCAGCTAACACAGTTTGATCCCTATCTGCTCTACCCGGGCGGCACTTTGACCGGGATACAGCCCGACTTCTTCGCTTATTTCATGGGGGGCATAGTCTGGCTGTTTACACTGGGAAATGCAAGTCAGCATGCCGTGGATGTGATATCGGTGTATATACCGCCGGCGCTGGCCGTAATAACCGTGCTGGCGGCATTCTTCATCGGTATGCTGCTGGGAGGCAGGTGGCCGGGGCTGCTGTCCGCCGGGCTGCTGGCCGTCATGCCGGGGGAGTTCCTCAACCGTTCATTGCTGGGGTATACCGACCACCATATCGCAGAGGTGATGTTCTCAACCTGCAGTATGCTGTTCGCCTTCCTGGCGCTGAGGGCGGGGTATGCGAAGTCATTAAGAGAGATTGCGCAGGCCGGCTGGAACGGTATAGGTAAAATGTTGACCTTCAGCATTCTGGCCGGGATTTTCATGGGGCTGTACATGCTGACCTGGGCGGGCGCCCTGCTTTTCGCCCTGGTGATATTCGTATTTATCGTAGTCCAGGCAGTTATCGATCATCTGCGCGGCCGGCCGACGGGCTACCTCGGCCTGCTGGGCGTTTGCATATTCGGCGTGGGGCTGGCAATGTATCTGCCCTGGGTCAAGAATACCATGGTTGTGGTGGCGCTGGTTGCGGCGCTGCTGGTCAGCGTGCTCCTGCCTCTACTCTCGGTATGGATGAACAGCAGGGGCCTGCGGCCCATGTACTATCCGATTGCGCTGACGGCGCTGGCGGCGCTGGGCGCGGTTGGGCTGGCTGTGATCAGTCCGTCCGTGTTTAGGCAGATGGCGGGCGCGCTGGCCAATATGTTCATCTGGCCGCTGGGGACTACCGTGATGGAGATGCAGCCGCTGCTGATACAGCAGGGCAATTTCACATTTGCCGTAGCCCTGGGAAACTATATG
>JBAZLT010000349.1:0-2591 GCA_041650115.1 Dehalococcoidia bacterium
TGCACGCGAGGCTTCAGGGATATACTGCTCGCTCGTGAGGGCGGCAAGGAAAATCCTTATAACTGGCAGATGGAGTATCCCGAGCCCTATATACCCCGTTACCTGACCTTCGGTGTGGGCGAGAGGATCAATGCCGAGGGCGGGATAGAGGAAAAGCTCAGCGAGGACGATGTGCGTCAGGCCATCCGCCAGTTAAAAGAGTATAACGTCCGCGCCATAGCGGTGGCCCTGCTGTGGTCCATCGTCAATCCGGTTCACGAATTGAAAATCGCTGAAATCATAGAGAAAGAGTGGCCGGGCATTCCTTACAGCCTCAGCCACCAGGTCAATCCCTGCATCAGGGAGTACCGCCGTTTTTCATCGACCGCGATCGACGCTTCGCTCAAGCCGCTGGTCGGGAGCTATGTGGCACAGCTTGAGAAGAGACTGGGGGCAATAGGTTATAAAGGGCAGCTGTCGCTGCTTACATCAAGCGGAGGAGTGGTATCAGCCGAGGAGTTCGTGAAGAAGCCCATTTTCAGCGTAGACTGCGGTCCTGCGCTGGCGCCCAGCGCCGGCCGGCTGATCGCGGAAACCGACCTGGGTATCGATAACATCATCACCACCGACATGGGTGGTACCAGCTTCGATGTGGCCTGCATAACCGGTGGTGAGATCGCAGTCTCGCGTGAGACGGAGGTCGGTGGCTTTATGCTGGGCATCAATAAGGTGGATAGCAAGTCCATCGGCGCAGGCGGCGGCAGCATCGCCTGGGTGGATAGCGGCGGCCTGCTGCACATCGGCCCCCGCAGCGCCGGCGCTGTGCCCGGCCCGGCCTGCTACAACAAGGGTGGCAAGGAGCCCACGATCACCGACGCCAACGTCGTGCTGGGCTATCTCGATCCTTCGTATTTCCTGGGCGGGGGCATGAAGCTGGACAAAAAGCTGGCCGTTAAAGCAATTGAGGAAAAGGTTGCAGGACCGCTGAAGCTCAACGTCGAAGAGGCGGCCTATGCCATGTGGGGCGCCGTCAATGCCAGCATGTCGAACGTCATCCAGGACATCACCATCTGGCGGGGCATCGATCCCCGCGAATATACAATGGTATCAGGTGGAGGGGCAGGCGGGATGCATATCGCCGCCATAGCCGAAGAACTGGGAGTTAAAAAAGTATTGATACCCAGGGTGGCCGGTGCGCTCAGCGCCTTCGGTGGGGCTTTCGCAGACATTACCTCCGAGTTCAGCCTGAGCAAATTCACTGAGAGCGGCAGTTTTAATTTTGAAGGTATAAACTCGGCGCTGGACGGCCTGAAAAAGCAGGCGGAGGAGTTTTTCGAGCATATGCGGGTACCCGTGAAGCAGCGGAAACTCCAGATTTATACCGAAGCCAGGTATCCTTTCCAGGTCTGGGAGATTTCCGTCCCTCTGCGCGGGAACAGCATCACCAATCAGAAACAACTCGACGTACTGATATCGGACTTTCACAAAATGCACCAGAAAATATTTTCGGTCAGTGCGCCTGATCAGCCGGTGGAGTTTGTCTACTGGAGGATCAAGGCCATCGGCAAGCTGCCCAAAACCGATTTCCCTTCAGAGAAGATGACATCAGGCCTGCCTGTGCGCAGAGGCATCAGGAAAGCCTATTTCAGGGAGCTCGGCGGCATGGTGGACACAGCTATTTACAAGGGCGTGGACCTGAAGCCGGGCAACCGTATATCGGCGCCGGCTATCATCGAGGAGCCGACCACCACCATACTGGTTATGCCGAGCTGCAAAGCATCGATCACCAAGTACGGTAATTACCTGATTGAAATCAGGTAGAAAGTTTGTTAAAAATGTCATTAAAATTTAAAACTACTGGAGTTTACTGAGAAATGAAATCATCTGACACAGCCCTAATTTCTAAAGGCCAATCCTACTTCATCTTTGTGCTGCTTTTCTTGCTCTATCTTTTCGATCAGGCCGATCGTTATGTTATTACCTCGCTCTTTCCCTATCTCCAGGCAGACTGGGGCTTGACCGATACCCAGTGTGGCCTTCTTGTCTCAGCCGTATTCTGGTCGCTGCTTATTTTTACCATGCCTGTATCTTATTTGATAGATCGATGGAGCAGGAAGAAAAGCATTGGAATTATGGCAATCGCATGGAGCGTGGCAACCGGTATCTGCGCATTCACACAAAATTTTGTACAACTATTTACGGCGCGCGCATTTATTGGTATTGGGGAAGCAGGTTACGCTTCTGGAGGTATGGCAATAATATCCGGCCTTTTCTCTGAGAAAAAACGTGGCCTGTTAATTGGTCTATGGCTGGCCTCAGTCCCGCTGGGCGCCGCCATAGGAGTCATGGTTGGAGGTCTCGTGGCATCAACCTTTGGTTGGCGGCACGCTTTTGGTCTGGTCGCACTACCCGGTCTGCTGCTCGCAATTCTCTTTTTCTTTACTAGGGATTACAGAACGGTGGAGCTGTTGAAGACGAAGCAAGACGATAAACAGGCTCGTGAGAAAACGAAAATGTCGGGCCGTGATATCGCTTATGAATTTGTCAGTAAGCCATCGCTGGTTCTCAATTATGTGGCCTATGCTGCAAGCATCTTCGTTACAGTTGCTCTG
>JBAZLT010000350.1:0-2581 GCA_041650115.1 Dehalococcoidia bacterium
TTATCGTGACCAAATATCGTGCATTCACCGCTGTGCTGGGCGCGGGAGATTTGCTGGTCATACGAGTGATCAGGCAGAGGTCCTTATAGCAGTTGCACAGCAGGTTGGTGAACCTGTCAGGGCTGTTGGCGAATGTATGAATAAGGCCAGCTTCCTCCGCTTCCTCTATGCGCTGTATGGCCTCCTTTTGAGTCAGCCGCTTTGTGAATCCCCTTTCAGCGGCAAATTTCGCTGATTCTCCCAGCACCATGCAGTTGTTGACCGGTTTGGAGGACGGTCTGCCCAGCAGGGCGCCCTGGTGCCTGCAGATACACGTTCCCACGGAGATATATTCCGTTTTCAGCAGCAGTTCCTTCAGTTCATGCAAGGGGACGATGGTACTTTTACTGTCGACCTCCTGGTCCACCGCCACCTTGCGGCCGGGCGCCGAGTATTCCATGGGAGGCGCATCGGCCGACAGCATGGTCCTTATCATGGCTTTGGAGTAATCCTTCAATAGCACAGCGAACTTTTTATGTCTCTCGTCGACTATGCCCCTCATGAGTTGAAACTCGGTGATGCCCGGTACAAAGGGCAGGGCCTCGTACAGCTTTACACCCTCCCTCTCGCGGATATGTATCAGCCCCTTGTCAGCCATGACCTCAAGCTGTCCTTCCAGCTTTTTCAGGTCTCTGGCAGGGATGTTTACAGCTATCTCTTTAGCTTCGCTCAGTCCCAGCGGCATGGCCACAAAGATGGCGGCCTCTTCCGGCGTGAATAAAAATGTTACGAGGTCGTAAAATTCATCACATTTGACGGCGGGGAAAGCAGTCGAACGGGCATTGATGGCGCCCGCAAGTTTTCCATATACCTGATCAACCATCTGTCACCTCGTTAAATAGTTCTGCACCAAATAATTTGTGTGCAGGATATTTGTATGCAGTCTATCAAGATGGCGTGGTGATTGTCAAGCAGTGATTTAAATGGATCGATAGTCGGGCGATTATGCTGAATAATCAGCGCCGGTTGAGGTTAAAGGTTGGTGGCCCTGTTAAGGCACTGCTTCCAGCGGGCATTGACCCACTGCTGGAGCTCGTCGATCTGTTCCTCGGTTATGGTCTTGAACCTGCCCTGGGATTTGAAGTACTCTCGCACCGGCTGCAGGTTGCCCCCTTTGCGGGCCAGTGATTCGCTGGCGGAGGTCAGCCTGAAGATGTTGTCCTCGATCTCGTAAAGCACAACCAGGCCGGTCTCTACGGCCATCTCGCCGAATTTAATGGTATCGCTGAAGGGGAAGAGCCATCCGGGCGGGCAGGGTGTGTGAATATGTATGAACCTGGTTCCTTCGATGGTTTTAGCTTTTTTAACTTTCTCGTAAAGGTCCAGAGGATAGGAGGCCGAACAGGTTGCCACGTAGGGGAGGCCGTGCGCCTCCATTATGGCCGTCATATCTTTCTGATACTGCTGTTTGCCCAGGATCGGCGTGGTCCCGGATACGGCGCCCAGCGGCGTGGAGCCCGACCGCTGGTTGCCCGTGTTCATATAGCCTTCATTGTCATAACAAATATACATGAAATCATACTGGCGCTCAGCTGCGCCGCTCAGCGACTGTATGCCGATATCATGCGTTCCTCCGTCTCCTGCGAATGCCAGTACGGTTATTCCTTTCTTGCCCAGTGCCCTCAGCCCGGCCACCAGTCCGGTGGCCGAAGCGCCGGTCGAGGCGAATGGAGTGTTCACGCAGGGCACATTAACCGCAGTTATTGGGTACATCCCGTGCAAAACCGTGGCGCAGCTGGCAGGCACGGTTACGATGCACTGGCCTTCCAGCGCCTTCAGAGTGTGCCTGTAGGCCAGCGAAAGGGCGCAGCCGGGACAGGTGCGGTTGCCCGGCAGTATCCATTCCTTCTCGATCAGATTAACTGCATTCGCTTTCAATTCTACTCTTCCTTAAATATGGCAGATCCATTCGGGATAGTCCGGATTGATCACGGTCTCTTTAAGGGATGCTATCGCTTTCTTGGTGGCTTCGACCAGCTCGCGCGCTTTTATATCCCGGCCGCCCAGGCCCACGATGAAGTTCCTGATGGCTGCGTTGATATAAGTGCCATAGAGGGCCGATTTGATCTCGGAACAGGTCGCGCCCTCCGAGCCGTAGCTGATATTCTTGTCGAAGACCACTATCAGACGTGATTTTCGTAGCGCCTGAACCACGTCCTGTTTGGGGAAGGGACGGAACACGCGCAGTCCCAGTACACCGGCCTTGATGCCCTCCTCCCGCAGCATGTCCGCGGCAACGATCGCCTCGGAGGCCAGGCTTCCCATGGCCACTATTGTGATCTCGGCATCCTCGTTGCGCTCCTCCCAGAACATGTTTGAATAATCGCGCCCGAAAACGTCACCGAATTCCTTCCCCGCATCTCTGATAATTTCGCTGGAATTCTGCAGAGCTTCCTGTAGCAGGTATCTGAGCTCCATATAGCCGTGGCAGAGCTTGCCGTCCACGCCGATGCGCGGATTGGCCAGGGTGACCAGATTGTAGTTCCTGGGATTCTCCGGGTCGAGGGTGGTATGGGGTTTATAGGGCGGTAGGTAACGGTCT
>JBAZLT010000351.1:0-2580 GCA_041650115.1 Dehalococcoidia bacterium
TAAGCTGAACTGCCTCAACGCGCCCATACTTCATGAAATGTCAAAGGCACTGGGCAAGCTAAATACAGACGACGGGATAAAAGCGCTTATTTTAACCGGCGAAGGACGCGCCTTCTGTTCCGGCGCCGATCTGGCTGAGCGGCCTTTGGGAACGGACAAGAACCAGCCGGGCATCAGCCGCGCCGAGCATACCACGCCTTTCGTCAGCTTCGGCTGGGTGGTCAAACATATCGAAGATTTCACCAAGCCCGTCATAGCTGCGGTAAACGGAATGGCGGCAGGGGGTGGACTGGCGCTGGCACTGGCAGCCGATATTCGTATAGCATCGGAAAACGCCGCCTTTTCGGCCATCTTCGTCAAGCGGGGTCTGGTGCCCGACTGCGGCGTGTCTTACTATCTGCCTCGCCTGGTAGGCGTAAGCAAAGCTCTGGAGATGATGTGGACAGGCGAAAAAATTGACGCCCGTGAGGCAGAACGCATCGGCCTGGTCAACAAAGTGGTCCTGCAACAGGACCTGATGAAAACGGCTTTTGAATTCGCACAGAGCCTGGCCAAAGGCCCCTCGCTGGCCATCGAGATGATCAAGCGCATGGCCTACACCGCCCTGAAATCCGACTCGGTTATGACACAGATGGCCGTGGAGAACTTCATGCAGCAGGTATGCATGGAGTCCGAGGACGTGAAAGAGGGTGTCATGGGTTTCCTGGAGAAGCGCCAGCCCAAATTCACGGGTAGATAGAGCAGGGGCGTTGCTTTAGCTGCGCCCGAACGATCTAACACATATCACCCGTTTTTCGGGCGGACCTGAAGGTCCGCCCCTACAGCATCCTGACGAATATTGTTGACACGATAGGCCAAAGAGTTTAGAATTTCTTTCTGTCAGTTGCCTACTTGCTCATCTTCAAGGCGGCCAAAATTAAAAAAGGAGTTGAATGCTTGTGCCCGAAGTCAGATTAGGAGAAGGGGAAAGTTTCGAGAGCCTGCTAAGGCGTTTTACCCGGAAAGTACAACAGGAAGGAATAATCAGCGAGGTACGCCGCAGGGGCTTCTTCGAGAAACCCAGCATAAAGCGCAAGCGCAAAGAGGCAACCAAGCGCCGTAAAAGCAATAAAACTTCGTAATCTCTATGTCATTACAGGAAAAGCTTAATACAGACCTTAAAGCAGCCATGCGCGCTCGTGATGAGTTGCGTATGCTGGTGCTGCGTTCCCTGCTGTCATCGATGAACTACGCCGAGATAGCCAAGCAGAAGAAACTGGACGACGGCGGTGTCATCGAGGTCGTCGGCAAGGAGATCAAGCAGCGCAAAGAGAGCATCGAAGCTTACGAGAAGGGAAACCGCGCTGACCTGGCGGCAAAGGAGAAAGCTGAAATGGCCATTCTCCAGGAATATATGCCCGCACAGATGGGACGTGATGAGATTATCTCAATCGTCCAGGCCGTTATAGCCGAAGTGGGGGCCAAGGGCCCCGGCGATAAAGGCAAGGTCATGCAGAAGCTCATGCCGCAGGTTAAAGGCAAAGCGGACGGAGGCGAGGTCAACAGCATCGTCACCGACCTGCTGGGCAAACTCTGAATTATTGATTTCTTTCGGGCGCACCTGAAGGTACATCCCTACACTAATCCTCGCAGTGGTTACATAAGGTAAATATGAAATTCGGCATCGTTGTCTTCCCCGGCACCTGGAGCGACCGCGACTGCTATTACTCTGTCCATAATATATGCGGACAGGATGCCGTTTACATCTGGCATAAGGAGACCGACCTCGCCGGCTGCGATTGCATCATACTCCCCGGCGGATTTTCCTACGGTGACTACCTGCGCACCGGCGCCATTGCCCGTTTTTCACCCGTCATGGAGGCCGTAGCCGATTTTTCAAAAAAAGGCCGCCCGGTCATCGGCATCTGTAACGGATTCCAGGTGCTTTGCGAGGCCAACCTTCTGCCGGGGGTGCTGCGGCAGAACGAGCACCTGCAGTATCGCTGCCAGTGGACATACCTGAAAACCGAAAATAACTCGACACCCTTCACCAGTAAGTGTAAAAAAGGCCAGGTGCTTAAAATACCCATATCGCATTACGAGGGACGCTATTACGCCGGCGATGACGTTATCAGGGAACTGGAGGACGATGGACGCGTAGCCTTCCGCTACGGTACACCCGGCGGGGAGATAACCGCGGCAGCCAATCCAAACGGAGCGCTCAACAACATTGCGGGCATCGTCAACAAAAAGGGCAACGTGCTCGGCATGATGCCCCATCCCGAGCGGTCCTGCGAGGACATACTGGGCAGTATTGATGGAAATATCATCTGGGAGTCCATAATTGCCGGCGTCTAAAGAGCAGTTGGAAGAGATCGCGCTCAGCCGCAAGGAATACAACCTGATTGTGAGCAAGCTGGGCCGCGAGCCGACCGAGGTCGAACTCGGTATGTTCGGCTCGCTCTGGAGCGAGCATTGCGGCTACAAACATTCCAAGGCCCTGCTGAAACGTTTCCCCACATCGGGTAAATACGTCCTGATCAAGCCGGGGGAGGAGAACGCCGGAGTTATCGATATCGGCGACGGCCAGGTCATAGGATT
>JBAZLT010000352.1:0-2579 GCA_041650115.1 Dehalococcoidia bacterium
GCTGCGTACAGATTTCTTTTGAGTCGGTTTACGCGGGTTTGCCATGTATCGCCTCTATAACTGCCTCATACCTTTACTTCAACCTGCATCACGAACCGTCATTAATTGAAGTGAGTTAGAAGATGTTAATGCACACAGGCTGAGCAATAACTTGATGATTATAACACATTGAGCCGTACTATTTTAACACGTAATTAAAACTGTTCAGGCAGAAGCTAATCGTAATAACCGGACTGGATCTCTCCGACGGTCTTGAGAAGTATTCGTAGGTTATCCTCGGGCATAGTGTACTGTATCTCATGTGTGGTCCCCAGGATGTGGCGGTTTTTAGCCCGGCCGATGCGATAGTATGCGAGAATATCCTGCTTATACTCTTCGGGCGTCATAGACTCTCCCCTCTGAATATCTATGCCGGTCACAAAACACAGCTTGTCCCCGTATTTGTCCACAGCGAGCTTGAAGTCGTTGCCGGCAGCCGGCTGAAATGATTGCAGCATGTCGATACCCATTTCCACGTAGTATTCGAGGAACGGCATCTGGTAACCGCAGGAATGCAGGCATACCAGGGCGCCATCTTCATGGGCGGCGTCAACCTGTTTTTTCAGCCTCGGGTACATGAATTCTTTCCACATTTTCATCGAAATGAGAGGGCGGTTGTTATAGCCGTAATCATCGTAGATAAATACAACATCCGCCCCTGCTTTTATGCTCATGCGGGCGATCTCTATTTCGTGGTCGATGAACCTGTCCATGAACGATTTGATCTCGTCAGGGTATTCAACGAGCCAGGTCATATATTTTTCCATGCCTATCATCTGGTTGCTGGTCCAATCGTGTGGACCCCATGCCTCCGCCGCAATACTGTGCAGGGGATACTGCTTCCTGTACTGTCGGAAGGTGTTGTACAGGTTGTCTCTGGTGACATCGGGAAAACGGAAATTCTTAAGGTCATCGAGTTTCTTGATGGGAGGATCAATCATATCGGGATAGATGCCTCCACCTATCTTACGACCCACTCCGTAAATATCTACAATGTCGATGTGGCCTTTTTTATAACTCCACCTGCTGTAGTTGGGCGTTGCATATGAGGCGAGTATCATGTCGGCACCAAGGTTGATACCGTAGGCATTGGCGAAATTATAGCTATGTATATCCCAGAGCAGGGGAAGGAATCTCCATATCTCGGCAGCCTGCATATATCCGCCCTTTTTCAGCCTGTTCCAGAGGAATTTTGCCACCAGGTCCCTGTACAAGTGACCGGAGGGCCGGTATTCGGCCATTAACCTGCAGCCCGTGTGCGCTTCGATCCAGTAAAACACGGGCACCCGGTCGGAGGGCAGTCCCCTTGCTGCCGCGTGAATCCTTTCTTTGGGCGTCATTGCGCCTTTGCTTCGACTTTTCGTGGTTTGCCTCATGCAGTTGGATCGACAGCCTGTCTAATTCTTACGGGCGACAATAGAGCGAGCGTAATCTCTGCCGGTGATACAGTCCGGGCCGTAAAAATCCGCTCCTATCTTTTTAGCGTAGTCATCGTTGAGAGGGGCGCCGCCTACCATGATTTTTACACTGGTGTGTAATCCCTCCCTGTCCATAGTCTCAATAACGTCCTTCATCATGTACATTGTAGTGGAGAGCAGGGCCGACATGCCCATAACGTCGGGTCGATGCTTTTTGACAGCTTCAACGAACTGTTGTGTTGAAACATCCGAGCCGAGGTCTACCACTTCGAAACCGGCGCCTTCGAGCGCCATGACCAGAAGGTTCTTGCCTATATCATGCAGGTCACCTTTGACTGTGCCAACCACAGCTTTGCCGCTTTTTGTGACTGTCCCCGGAGTTGAGCGCTGCTTGATAACTTCCACGCTTCTCTGCATGGCCTTGGCGGATACCAGCAGTTCAGGGAGGAAGTATTCGCCATCCTGAAAGAGCTTGCCGACCACATCCATGGCGGGAATCAGCGCTCTTTCCATCAGCACTTCGGCCGATCCGCCTTCGTCCAGTAACTGCGCGACCCGGGCTGCGGCCCTGTCGGCCTTGCCGTCTATTACAAGCTGCTTCAATTCTTCCATGCGCCATCCTCCAATTTTATTGACGGCAGGCGGTTGCTCCCCGGCCGCACATTGTGACCATACGGGTCACATTCTACAAATAAGAGACATCGGTTTCAAGTTGTTCATCACATCTGCGATATAATAAAGCGGTTTGACGCGCTGTGTCTGCAGTAGTTTAATAGTTAGCGAAATAAAGGAACGAGGTCAACATGCCCTTTCAACAATGGATACTGCTGAATATACCGACCTGGGTAATAGCCCTTGTGATGATGTCTGTAGCCGTGGGTATCGCCATAGGAAGTGTATTGCTGGTGCGCCGACTGGTAGACATAAGTAAGTTTAAAGAACATCACGATATCGCAGGACCTATTTTCAGCACCATCGGGGTAATCTATGCTGTCATCCTGGCTTTTGTACTGGTGATCGTCTGGCAGGACTTCGACCGGGCGCAGAACGATGCTATACAGGAAGCCAACTACTTTATCGATATTTCCCGTGACGTTATGGGATTACCGGAGCCATTCAGGA
>JBAZLT010000353.1:0-2559 GCA_041650115.1 Dehalococcoidia bacterium
CGGGCACGGTGGGAGAAACCGATAAAAGGCTGGCGGGCTACATCTGGTCGTATATCGGTGGCAGGGCGTATATGCCTCTCAGGGAGGTCCAGAAGCTGCAGAAGGACTTCGGCGCCGCCACGTCGATCATGGTCAAGTTCCAGGGTGAGCCGAGCGAGTATACGATTAAAAGGATTTACAATATACCGCAGGTTGCCTCGATCGAGCTTATCAGCGACACCAGGAAAATGCTGGACGAACAGATGGGATTTTTCTGGGTCATGATAGGCATTATGCTGACGATGGGCATTGCCCTGGGAGGGGCTATCATCTTCAACGGAGTTATGGTCAACGTGACTCAACGCACCAGGGAGATGGCTACCATGCGGGCCGTCGGTCTGGGGAACAGCATGCTGTCATTCATGATTTCACTGGAAAATATTCTTATAGCTGCAATTGGAGTGGCGGCCGGTATACCGCTTGGCGACTATATAAGCCACCTGTTTTTCGATGCCATGTCCACCAGCGCCGAGGATATTATCAGCTTTACGCTGGAGATATTGCCGCGCTCCTATGTACTCGCCGCCGTGATGGCGGTGCTGATAATGCTTCTGTCCCAGATACCCGCAATTTTACAGATCGCCAATCAGAACCTGGCTACCGTAACCAAGGAATGGAACGAATGAACGTCGACGGCCTGCCTGTTAGAGCCGTTCGACCGGTCTTATCTATCCGATTTATTACGGAGATGTTCAGCAGTTTACATTACTTCAGCCGCGCTGTTTACCCAGGAATTTAATGGCCAGCATGGTTATGTCATCGGCCTGCGGCGCGTCGTGCACGAAAGCCTCGATATCCTCCTGTACGGCCATAACCAGGGAAGCTGTATCGGCATCTCCAGCCCGTGTCAGCGCCTTAAGGAGCCTTGTTTCAGAGTATAATCGATTGTTGCTGTCGCTGGCTTCCGTCACGCCGTCCGTATACAGGAAAATAGTGTCTCCCGGTTTAAGCGATATACTCTGACAGGTGAAGGTCATGTCCGGCATGGGGCCGACGACAAATCCGCGTGATATGTCGAAGTAGCGGAAGCCGGCTTCGTTATCTCCCAGCAAAGGTGGAGGATGTCCGCCGTTGGAAAATATCATTTCCCCTGTCCGCGTATCCAGAACGGCGCAGAATACCGTGACGAACATACTGGTATCGTTTCCCTGATTGAGTATATTATTCGTTTGCGCCAGCATCTGGTCCGGGGGCGAGCCGGCCATCCCCGACGTTTTGAGCAACGCTTTGGAAATGGCCATGAAAAGTGCCGCCGGAATACCCTTACCGCATACGTCGCCTATGATGAAACACAGCTTATCGGGCTGGACGAAGAAAAAGTCGTACAGGTCCCCTCCCACTTCCCTTGCCGGTTTGATTCTCGCATAGATATCGAATTCCCGCCTTTCGGGGAAAGGCGGGAATTCGCGGGGCAACATGCTCATTTGTATTTCGGCAGCCACTCTGAGTTCGCTTTCGATGCGCTCCCTGGCAGCGGTGGTGGTTTTCAGTTCCTGGATATACAGCTTCAGGCTTTCAGTCATATGCTGCATGGTCCTGGCCAGCTCTCCCAACTCGTCACGGCGTTGAGCGACAGGATCGATATCACCGGTCTCAAAATCACCCGTCCCGATGGTCCTGGATGCGGTACATAGTTGCGATATGGGAGATGTCAATCTTTTTACGGCGAAGATTGAAATAACGGTGCCGGATAACAGGATGACGACGGCAACTATGCCCGACCAGCGTAAAAGGTCCAGCGTGGTCTCGCGTACTACCTGATCGGTCGCTCTGCCGCCTAACACACTGACGAACATATCGCTGGTTCTCAGGACAAGCACCGCCGTCGTTCCCAGTACGCATGCGGCCAGCAGGAAAGTCACAATTATAATAACCCTGGTTTCCAGCGTCATTATCAGACGCCGCATGGCCAGTAATAACAGGGGAACGATGGCGAAAGACAGCAGCACGTTGGTAAGTAAAGATGGGAGCAACCAGCCTAAAACTGCCTCATTGACATCCATGCGGTGAAGCAGCAGGCTGCTAATACTGCTGCCCGTGGCCAGTCCGACCAGGTTGGCCACCAGGATTAGAAGTAGGACCATACCGAACTGACCGACAGTCCTTATTTCCCTGATACCCGCCAGATAGAGGATGCCGGGTATGGCGCCGATCAATCCATTGGCTATGCACCATTCCCAATACTGAAGACCGTAGCCTGATAAAGTATCTCCTAGTACATTGCCTGCAAATCCGACTGCGAATCCGGTAACAGGGCCGAAAACCAGCCCCATGGTAATTGGAATTGCTATCTGTGGCCTCAGGCTGACCAGCGGAGCTCCGGGCAGATGGAGGCCGCTGCAGGACCAGTTCAATAGCCCGAAGAGGATGCAGGCTCCCACGGCCATAATCAATCGCGATGAAACGGTTTTCCCGGTCAGAAAATCGGCTATCATAATAATGACGCGGGCTGGGAACTATATAGTGGCAATCCGGCGGAATTCTGTTTCGCTGAAGGCACGTAACGTATTTGTATGCATG
>JBAZLT010000354.1:0-2556 GCA_041650115.1 Dehalococcoidia bacterium
AGTCGCGGCAAGGTACCCGAACATCGTCGTGAAGTGCCATCCGCCCTGAAGAACGTTAGGCCTGGCGATCTTTGCCGCCATACCCATGCGGCAATGAAAATCCACGCCCAGGGCAATGGCGGTTATCAGCTCCCTGCCTGATACCCCGCCTACTGCCTGGGCCACGGCCAGGGCGGTCGGTACCGACACCACGGCGCAGTGTATCCTGGCGATCTCATGAGTATCGTCGTAATCAAGAGCATGGGCCATGGCAGCGTTCACCATGGCCGCATTGGGCGCGGGGAACTTACCTCCGAAATTGATTACGCTGCTCTCTTTTTTCCCTCCCCAGTCCTTGATAATCTCGTATACTTCCCGGATGCCCTCGCTGGAACCCCCTCCCAGGGCTGTCGCCAGAGTATCCAGCACCTGTTTCTTGACACTCTCAACAACACCAACACCGAGGTCTTCGAACTTTATACCGATGATATGATCGACAAATTTATACGTAATCTGCATCTCACGGCCTCCACATTGTTAATGAATAGTTAAGCGGCGATCTCCCATATCACAACCGACGGCGTACGGAGGTGTCTACCAATTGTTTCGAATGCTTCTCCGCCTCGTCTTTGTATCTGTTGATCTGATCTTTCGAGAAACGGACCAAATTGGACAGTATGTCGTCCGTATGCTGTCCCAGTTGAGGCGGGGGCAAATGCTCATCCTCTGGAAGGCCGGGCATCCTGATGGGACAGTCTATAAAACTCATTTCACCGCGCACCGGATCGCTGATCGTCCTGATAGCCCTGTCGAATTTCACCTGGGGATCGAACGCTATTTGCTCCAGGTTGCGCACCGGCCCGGCAGGGATATCCTCGGCCCGTAAAATATTCATCAGGTCGTCCGTCGAAACCTGTTGGAAAAACTCTTGTATCTCTGCATTCAGTTCACTCTTGTGGAAAAAGCGATTTACAGGTTCCTTGAAACGCTCGTCTTCCGCCAGCTCCTCTTTTTGGATCACGCGTGTAATCCTCGACCAGCACGGGCCCAATGCCACATAGCCGTCGAGAGTTTTGAAGTATCCAAAGCCCGCTATAGCCGAATGTTTGCTGCCCATTTGAGGCGGCAGTTGTTTGCTCACAAAGTAGTATTCGAAGAGCTGCGGTATAAAGGCCATGCTTGCATTGAGCATGCTGGTATTTATCTCCATACCCCGGCCCGTCTCCTTGCGCTTATACAGGGCCGAAAGTATTCCTATGACGCTGAATACCGCGGCCGATATATCGCTGCTTCCGACAGCGGTCCTGACCGGCGCTCCGTTATCGTCGGTTGTCAGGCTGATGATGCCGCTCATAGCCTGGACGATGTCATCAAATGCGGGATAGTCCACATACGGGCCTTCTTTGCCAAAGGCACTGAGGCTGCAGAAAATGAGCTTCGGATTTATTTTTCGCAGATTCTCATAATTGATACCCAGATGCTCCAGGCCCTTGGGTCTCAGATTTGAAAAAAATACATCGGAAACCTTAATCAGATCTTTAAATGCCTGCTGTCCGGATTCGGTCTGCAAATCGATTGCCAGGCTCTTTTTATTCCGGTTCAAGGCAAGGTAATAGTAACCATCTTTTTCGCCCAGCTTGGGAAATGTCTCTCTTGTGATATCCCCCACGAACGGCGGCTCCAGCTTGATAACTTCTGCGCCAAGGTCCGCCAGTATCTGCGTGGCGAACGGACCTGCCAGAGCTATACTGATATCGATTATCCGTATATCTTTCAAAATACTGTATTTTGGCATCAATAATCTCCCACTTTCAGATTTGGTCCCACAGCCCGAGGTGTTTAGCCATGTCACATTGCTTCCGGGCAATTTTGATGGCTGCCTCGTCGATCATTTTGTCATCGATTGCAATTGCTCCCTTCCCCTGTTCCTTGGCCTTTTCATACGCCTGTACCATGCTCTTGGCTCTTCGGAACTCATCCATGGTCGGCGTGAAAGACTCGTTGATTACTTCAATCTGTGCAGGATGGATGGCCCATTTCCCTTTGAAACCCATCCTTGCACCCTTTTGGGACTCGGCTCTTAACCCGTCGGCGTCCTTGAAATCCGGATAAACACTATCGATCGCATCGATAATTGCGGCCGTCGCCGCAATCAGAATTCTTGAGCGTGGATAAATACACATGGTGGATATCTCATCGGTCCACGCCGTGATCCTGGCTCCGGTATCTGCCAGGTAGTCCCCTATCCCGAAAATCAGGGCGGTAAGACGAAGACTGGACCTGGATATCTCATCGACAGCCTGGATACCTTTCGCAGTCTCGATGATCGCCTGTAGCGTAACTTTCTTTGTCCCGGCCCCATTGCTTTCCAGCGAGGTGAGCAAACGGTCGACAAATATAATGTCCTCTGGTGACTCCACCTTGGGAATCACTATGGCGTCCGGATCAGCTTTAATAACCTGTACCAAGTCCAGATGTGCAAATCCTGTAGGCAGGCTGTTTATCCTGACGGCAAGTTCTTTCTGCCCGAAGTTGAGCTGTTTGAGCGTTCCCGGGAGTTGCTCACGTGTCTTTTCC
>JBAZLT010000355.1:0-2542 GCA_041650115.1 Dehalococcoidia bacterium
ATGACGCATTATGAAAAGCATGAGAGCGCGAAGGCCAAGGATAAAAAGGCGATTGAAGCTATTTTGAGCCTGGACGCGGATGAGCTGGTCAGGCGCATCGGCCAGTACGATATCAGCATGTGCGGCTATGCGCCGGTCATCTGCCTGATTGCGGCAGCGCTCGAAATGGGCGCGGGCAAGGCCGAGCTGGTTAAATACCAGACCAGCGGAGACACTTCGGGGGACTACAGCAGCGTGGTAGGATATGCCGGGATAATAATCGGCAAATAAGAGGTACGAAATGAAGCAAGAGATGCATCCTCTGACCAGGCTGGCCAAAAAGGCCGTCGAGGGCTATGTCGGCAATCGCCGGGTGGTGGAGGCGGATGAGCTGACTGCCGAAATGAAGGAGCAGGCCGGCGTCTTCGTCTCACTCAAGAAGCACGGACAGCTGCGCGGCTGCATCGGCACCTTCGAGCCGACCCAGCCCAGCGTGGCGCAGGAGATAATCCAGAACGCCATCTCATCGGCAACCGGAGACCCGCGCTTCAGCCCGGTCAGGCCAGATGAGCTGGGCGAGCTTGAGTACAGCGTCGACGTGCTCACATCGCCTGAGCCCGTAGACGATAAATCGAAGCTGGACCCGAAGAAGTACGGGGTGATAGTCGCGGCCGGGCACCGCCGCGGGCTGCTGCTGCCCGACCTCGAAGGAGTGGACAGCGTGGATATGCAGATTGACATCTGCCGCCAGAAAGCGGGCATACCGCGGGCGGAGCCGGTCAAACTCTACCGTTTCCAGGTCAGGCGTTACAGGTAACAAAGCGGTTGCCATAGCAGCATCTATCTGTTATGGTATATAGCAGAAGTATGAAGCTGGTAGTAATTGGTATCGGGGATTGCGGCTGTAATATAGCTGCGGAGTTCGTAAGGCTGGGCCAGCGCGCCAGGGCGGAGACCGGTGTGGATGTGATTATCAGGTCCTACGCCATAAATGATGATGCAGCCGGACTGGCAACGCTGCGCAAGGTGGGGGACAAACTGCTCACCATTCAAATGCCGGCCGCAGCCACTCCGGGCAGGGAAACCGAGGTGGGGGCGGAGCTGATGCGCGCCAACGGCGACCGCATTATTGCCACCATGCGCGCAGGAGAGTTTTTCGAGACCGACGCCTTTATGCTGGTGGCCGCCAGCGCAGGCTGCGTCGGATCAGGCGGCATTTCGATTCTAGCCCGCAAGCTGAAGGAACGCTACGTTAACAAGCCCGTCTACGCGCTGATCGTGCTGCCCTCGACTGCCGAGGGAAATGTTCCATCCAGCGTATACAATACCGCGCTCTGCCTCAAGTCTATAGATAAGTCAGCCGATGCGGTTTTCCTGTTCGATAACGAAAAGGTCATGTCCGAGGCCAGCGTGAAATCCGTCGCGGGCAATGACGCTCTTAACAGGGAGATCGTATCGCCCTTTTACGACCTGCTGCGCGCCAGTGAGAAGGTCGACCCCAAATTCCTGGGAACCAGCAACATCGGCATCGGCGACATCATCCAGTCGCTCAACGGCTGGAGCGCCATCGGGTATGGCAGGGCGCAGATATCGGCAGCAGGGCTGGCGCTTTTCAGGCGGGGAGACCACTTCGAAAGCAAAGGCGAGGAGACCATCAAGGCCATGGAGGCGCTCAGTTCCGCGCTCAGCCACTTCTCGATACAATGCCGTCTGGAGGATGCCCGCAAGGCACTGTATCTGCTGTGTGTGCCGGGCAAAAATGCCAATATCAATATGACGCGGTCGGTGGGCAACCGAATGCGCGAATTGACCAACAACGGAGAGGTACGCGGCGGCGACTTTTACGGCGTAAAGGACCATGCGGCGGTGACGCTGATTGCCTCGCGCATCACGTACCTCGATAAGGTTAAGGACTATTATGAGAGGGCCTCGGCGCTGGTCGAGGAACTCAAAAAGAAAGAGACGCAGGAACCATGACCCTCTTCGACCTCGGCTCGCCCGGCCTGAAGGGCGATAAAGGCGCCGGGCCGGAGCCGGGTCCGCTGTCCAACGAATCCATGCCGCTGGCTGCGCGCATGCGTCCCCGTAATTTCAACGAATACGTAGGGCAGCAGCACATCATCGGCGAAGGCAAGGTGCTGCGCCGTGCCATAGAGTCGGACCAACTCCCCTCCATCATACTGTGGGGCCCACCGGGCAGCGGCAAGACCACGCTGGCCCAGGTGATCGCCAACGTTTCCAGCTCGTACTTCGTCCCCATGAGCGCGGTGACAGCGGGCGTTGCCGACCTGAGGAGAGTCATCGACGAGGCCAGGCGCAGGCGCAGGCAGTCAGGACAGCGGACGATACTCTTCATCGACGAGATACACCGCTTCAACAAAGGACAGCAGGACGCCATCCTACCCTATGTGGAGAACGGCGAGGTGACCTTTATCGGCGCCACCACCGAGAATCCCTCCTTCGAAGTCATATCGGCGCTGCTCTCGCGCTGCCGTGTTTACACACTGAATGCCCTGTCCGATGAGGAGATCAATACTATTGTGGAACGGGCTCTTGCAGATAG
>JBAZLT010000356.1:0-2537 GCA_041650115.1 Dehalococcoidia bacterium
TGAAAATTCAAGCCGCCTGGTGGAAATTTAAGAGGAGACGACCATGGAATTTAAAGGATACAAAAGAAATAACGGCGAATACGGTGTGCGCAACCATATTCTGGTAACATCTTCCGTCTCCTGCGCCAACGGGGTGGTGGCCGCCCTCGGCAGGCAGTTCCCGGACGTGATTGCCGTGCAGAACGCGTACGGATGCGGGACGGGACTGGATGACGCCGGGACGGGATGGCTGGTGATAGCCGGGCTGATGAACAATCCGAATGTGGGGGCGGCGCTCATAATAGGGCTGGGATGCGAGATCATACAGGCCAAGATCTTTGCCGATGCGGTCAAGGGCAAGCCGGTCGAGGTGTTGAAGATACAGGGCTCGGGAAGCGCCGCCACAACAAAGAGGGGCGCTGAAATCATCAGGAAGTTCCGCAAATTATTGTCTGCGCAGAAACGAACTCCCGCTCCTTTCAGCGAATTGCTGATCGGCTTGAAATGCGGCGGCTCCGATGCCCTTTCCGGAGTGACAGCCAATCCGGCAGTGGGAGCGGCGGCCGATATGTTTGTCGCCAACGGGGCCGGGGCGATGATAACCGAAGTGACGGAAATGATCGGCACCGATCACATTTTAAAAGAGCGCTGCGCGACCCCGGAGCTGGGCGAGAAATTGCAGAAGCTGATAATAGATCATGAGCAGAAGATCAAGGAACTGCTGGGACCGCTGGCCGGGGCGGTCATTTCTCCCGGAAACATGGACGGCGGCATTACATCGATCGTGGAAAAATCGCTGGGCTGCATTACAAAGGCCGGCTCCACCCCCATTGTCGACTGCGTGGGCTATGGACGTAAAACAACCGGAAAGGGGATGATGATCATGGAAGGGCCGGGCTACGATATCGAATCGATGGTTGGCCTTGCGGCCAGCGGGGCGCAGATCATAATATTCACCACGGGCAGGGGCACACCGGCCCGCACACCCGCCGTTCCTGTTATCAAGGTGTCGACAAACACAAAGACCTTCCTTGAAATGAAGGGGGACATAGATCTAAATGCCGGCACCATTATTGATGGGGGCAAGTCCATTGGTGATGTAGGAAAAGAGATTTTCGATTTCACACTGGCCGTTGCCAACGGCAAATTGACCTGCGCGGAGATCAACAGGTCCGAGCCGTTCAGCTATTTAAAGGAGCATATCACCGTTTAGTCCCGGACGGATATCAATCAGGTTGTCACATTCCCGAAAGCAACTTGACGTTAAAGGAGGGGAGGCCATGGAGCAATCTACACGGGCCGGCAGCAACGGCTACCTGTTCGGCAAAGGGCAGGCCGTTTTTATACTCGTCGTCATCGCCATTCTCAACATGGTCAACATGATGGACCGCTCCGTCTTCGCCGTTGCCCAGGAGCCGATGAGAATTGCACTGGGACTGACCGATACCGAAGTTGGCTGGTTCCAGACGGTGTTCTGGCTCGGGCTGTCGCTCATGACCCTGCCGGTCGCGTTTATTTGCGATAGATGGTCCAGAAGGAAAATGCTGGGTATCCTGGCCATCTCCTTCAGCACATTTACATTCCTGACCGGCCTGGGCAGGAGTTTCATCGGAATATTCATACCGCGCATGCTGGTGGGCGTGGGTGAGTCAGGATTCACTTCGGGAGGGCAGGCTCTGATCGTCAGGGCATGGCCCGAAAAATTGCGCGGGACGATTCTTTCCGTCTTCCTGGTCGTATCACAGCTGGGGCAGCCCCTGGGCATGGCACTCGGCGGCATGCTGATCGTTAAGTTCAACAGCTGGAGCTCACCCTTTTTCTTCTTCGCCATACCCGGAATAATTTTCGGCATTACGGCCTTTTTCCTCAGGGACTACGCAACCGCTCCGGCGCCGGTAAAGGCGGACGGCGTGGCCAGGGAGAGTTTTTTCACATCCGTCTGGACGCTGTTCAAGACCCGCACCTTGTTGAGTTCCTACATAGGATACGTTGCTTACAACATCGTAGCGGCGGCCTTTATGGCCTGGACGCCGACTTTTCTGATGAGGTCCCAGGGAATAAACGCCGGCCAGGCCGGCATGCTGGTGGGAATCATAGGGTTTATCGGTTTGATAGGGGCAATCCTGGGCGGGATTATATCCGACAAATGGCAAAAGCGGAATCCCAAGGCAAGGATGCATGTATGCGCCATATCAACCACAATCGGCACCCTTGCCGCGATCGGCGCCGTGCTGCTGGACATGCAGGGAATCGGATACGCTCTTGCCTGTCTGTGGGCATTCGGCTGGCTTATGCTTCAAGCGCCCAATGCGGCCGTGACGCAGGACTGTTCCACACTGGACAAGAGGGGGCAGGCGTGGGGCGTGAACAATTTTCTCGGCTTCATTACCGCCTGGGCGCCGCTTGCCGTCGGCATATTATCGGATTCGCTGGGGGCCGGGACGTTCGGACTGAAAATTGCCCTTTTGTTCGCCGCTGCCTTCGGCTTCTTAACATTCACCGCCTATTTCATCGGGGCAAACTACTATACGGCCGACGTCGCCAGGGCGAACGAGAAG
>JBAZLT010000357.1:0-2531 GCA_041650115.1 Dehalococcoidia bacterium
ACCCATAATTATGCTGACCGCAAAAACGGAGGAAGTGGACAGAGTAGTGGGCTTCGAGCTCGGGGCCGATGATTACGTTGCCAAACCATTCAGCATGCGCGAATTATTATCCAGGATCAAAGCCGTGTTGAGACGTTCTGAGGCTGCAAAGGGCACAGGAACGACTGTCGCTGCAGGCCAGGGATTCCTTGAAGCCGGTGATATCAAGATTGATCTGAAAAAGCACGAAGTTGTCAGAAACGGAATAAGGGTAGAACTCAATCCCAAGGAATTCGAACTGCTGGTATTCCTTCTCACCAATCGCGGTCAGGTTTTCAGCAGGGAGCAGATATTGAGAAAGGTATGGGGTTACGATTACATCGGAAATGACAGGACGGTTGACGTTCATATGCGGTGGATGCGCCGCAAGCTGGAAACAGACCCCGATAATCCGCAATACCTGTTGACAGTGCGCGGATATGGATATAAATTTGCCGGCTGATTGCGGGCGGCCTGAAGATGCCTGAAACAAGCTTTATAAATCTGTTATCGCTGATCGAAGAGGGCGTATTCGTGATTGGCGAGCGCCGTGAGATCCTGTACATGAATCGGGCAGCCGCACATATCTTTGATGTTGCCCCTGATAAGGGAAGAAATATGTCGTTCATCGAGGCTGTCAGGGACTACGAGTGCGACGCCCTGGTGAAGAAATGCATCGGTACCGGCATTCCGCAGTCCGCTTCGATCAAGATTCGGGGGAAAAACCAGTACCTGGATTTAAAGGTCAGCCCGGATACTGAAAGTCACAGCTATGTCGTGATCGTGAAGGACCTGAGCGAGAAACGCCACCTGGAGGAGATCCGCAGGGATTTCATCTCCAACGTGTCGCATGAGTTCCGGACTCCTATCTCATCCATCAAACTGATTGCGGAGACACTGGCGGATGTAGCCCCGGCAGACGGCGAGGTTTACCGGGATTTCCTGCAGAAAATAAACATAGAGGCCGATAAACTGGCGCGAATGACAGATGAGCTGACCGAGCTCTCCAGAATGGAGAATGATGAGGTATTGCTCGATAAAGGCGCATTGAAAATCGATGTCCTCATCAGCCAGGTGGTGCAGCGCTTGCAGGCGCAATCGGATAAAAAGAACCTGAAACTGAATCTGGATATCGAGCCCGGTCTGCCCGATCTTGTGATCGATCAATACAGGATTGAGCAGGTATTGTTGAATATAATCCACAACGCCATCAAGTTTACAAATCACGGAGGTTCGATATCCATTCGAGTGAAAAAACAGGTGGAGCAGATATTGTTTGCCGTGAGCGATACGGGTATCGGCATACCGGCCGATGAGCTGCCGCGTATTTTCGAGCGTTTCTATAAGGTCAACAAGGCCAGGGATGATGAGGGTAGTGGTCTGGGGCTGGCTATATCGCGTCATATCATCGCTGCTCATGGCGGTAAGATCTGGGTGGAAAGTGTGGAAGGTAAGGGATCCACATTCTTCTTCACACTTCCATTCGGTTCATGATCCGCCGACAGATTTTAACAAAAATTTAACTTCCGATTAACCCATCTTTTATACAGGGGAGTTAGACTATTTCCAGTGGCAGATGCATATGCCACTGGAAATAACTGACTAAAGGAGCAAAGATTGAGTAAATGGAGTAATAACTGGTTTGCAGGTATCGCGGCGGCGATACTGACCGCAGCGGTTGCGTTTGCAGGTTGCGGTGCTCCGTCGAGCAACCCTGCTGCTCCGGCTACGCCGGCAAAATCGATCAACCTGAATGGCGCAGGCGCGACCTTCCCCGCCCCCCTTTATACCAAGTGGTTCGATGAATACAACAAACTGACAGGAGTTAAAGTCAATTACCAGCCTATCGGCTCAGGTGGAGGTATCAGCCAGATAACCGAGGGCACGGTGGATTTCGGGGCTACCGACGGGATTATGACCGATGCCGAACTGACCAAGGCCGAGTCAAAGAACGGCCCGATTCTGCACATACCCATGACCAGCGGTTCCGTGGCGGTTATCTACAACCTTTCCGGCATTGGCTCGGGGCAGCTCAAGCTCACCGGCGATGTGCTGGCCAATATATATCTCAAAAAGATAACTAAATGGAACGATTCGGCCATAACGGCGATCAACCCGGGTTTGAAACTGCCGGATGCAGCCATAGCGGTGGTCTTTCGCTCCGACGGCTCGGGCACAACTTACATCTTCACCAACTACCTGTCCAAGGTCAGCCAGGACTTCAAGACAAGCATCGGCAATGCCAAGGCTGTCAAATGGCCCGGTGATATCGGCGGGCAGGGCAATGCCGGCGTGGCCGGACAGGTCCAGCAGATACCCAACTCCATAGGATATGTAGAGCTGGCCTATGCCGAACAGAACAAGCTGACCTGGGCCACGCTCAAGAATGCAGCGGGCAACTTCATTGAACCCTCGCTTGAGGCTACCACCAAGGCGGCCGAGGGCGTATCTTTGCCGGACGATATGAAGGTTATGCTGACCGACTCATCCAATCCGGAAGCTTATCCCATCGT
>JBAZLT010000358.1:0-2526 GCA_041650115.1 Dehalococcoidia bacterium
TGCAATAATCATACCCTCTAGCACCGCATGCGGATCGCTCTCCAGCAGGATCCGGTCCATGAAGGCCCCGGGGTCGCCCTCGTCGGCGTTGCAGATCACATATTTAGTGTTGCCACCCGCCCGGGCGCAGGCCGACCACTTGGCTGCCGCTGGATATCCGGCCCCGCCCAGGCCGCGCAGCCCCGATTTTTCAACCTCCCTTATCACCTGCTCCGGCTTCATCTCCAGCGCATTTGCCAGGCCCCGGTATCCTCCTGACGCAAGATAGTGTTCAATCTCAAGAGGGGATATGTATCCGCAGCTGCGCAGCAATACACGCGACTGATATTTAAAAATGTCGAGCTCCGGAATGTTAACCGCTTCACCGTCGCCCCCGGCCACCGTCCCCAGCGCCAGCTCAAGGCAAGGGTCATCGCCCCTGACATATCCCTCGACCAGCCGGGGCACGATTCCGGGAGTGACGTGATGATAGCACACGGAGAAATCGCCCGGCTTGACAATCACCACGAGGGGCTCCTGGGAACACAGCCCCATGCAGCCGACCTCCCATAACCGCACCCTGTCACCCAACCCTTCTATTTCGCGCCGGATAGCCTCCAGGACGGCCATCGAGCCGGCGGCGCGGCCGCAGGTAGCCGTCCCCACCAGAATGTGCGTGATTTTGTCAGAATACGGCGATCCTGTCTTATTTTGAGAGATAGCGCGGATGATGCTGCGTTTCATCGACGATCAGTGTTACCCTTCCGACTCCGCTTTGATTTCCACCAGGGCCTGCTCCACACCGGGCGGTGTCATTCTGGGGTATACCCTGTCCTCAATGGTCACGACCGGCGCCAGCGCACAGCAGCCGATGCAGGCGACCCTTTCCAGGCTGAACTCGCGGTCCTCGCCGGTTTCTCCCACTTCGATCTTCAGCTCACGCGCCATGGCCTCCAGCACGAGCTGTCCGCCCGCCAGGTGGCAGGCCGTGCCCATGCATACCCTGACCGGCTTCCTGGCCGGCGGTGTGAAGCGAAACTGGTTATAGAAGGTGGCCACACCCCATACGGCTGCCGAAGATATATTGAGCGATTTCGCGACCTTGATCATGGCTTGACTGGAGAGATATCCTTCCCTGGACTGAATCTGCTGGAGAATATCTATGAGGTGGCGGGGGTGGCGGCGCGAATGGTAACCCATCACCCTTTCCAGCTTTTAACCAGTCCGGGCAGATAAGCAGGTATCTCATTGGCATCGCCCGGCCCTACGATTATCTCCCAGTCGGGCAGGGCCTCGGTAAGCTCGTTGCGGATGCGCGCCACTTTGCCGGGAATAACCAGGCGGCGATGCTTGACCATGCCCTCTACTCCGCATTTCCTGATGAATGGGGCAATGCTGTCGCCGCTGAACTTGCCGGCCGCCCAGGCCGTGAGCACGCCCAGCCCACCCGTCTCCTTGACGCACAGCCAGGAGGGCACCTTGCTGGCCTCGATCTCCGATGCCACAATGAAGTATGTCAGCGCCCAGTTGGTCGTTACCAGCACGGGCGACGCAGCGTCGGGATCGTTGATGGGATAGACCTTTTCCTCCATGGACATGGGCATGCGGGGATCGGTATATATATTCAGCCTCTGAACCAGCAGGGGCAGCAATGTATGCTCGTCGATATCCGAGAGAATGATAATTCCCGCGTACTTTGGTATGTACATGGCCGCCAGCATCATCTCGCGCCCTTTATCCGCAGTCATGAAGCAGGGAAAGGCAATCGTAGGATATCCCAGCAGCCGGAAGCCCTGTTTGAGCGCCGCCCTGCGGATAAGAGTCTGATCGCGCAAAGCGGACTGCATATCCTTCGAGCCCGGGTCCAGCACGATATCCTCTATGCCTGCATCCCGCAGGCGCGCGGCTATCGGCACCAGCGATTCAACGCCGGCAGCCCTGACGGCTATAGGTGCGGGCCTGGCTTTAACTGCGTTGATTATTTTGTCCAGGTTGTGCACCGTGACCGGATATAGCAGCGGCCGCCTGTCCGCACACATTTCATGCGCGTCCAGCAGGATATCGGTGTCCTCGCTGATCAATATCAGCGGACAGTCCACTGCGGAAAGCGCCTTCTTTACCAGCCCTTCGAATTTGTTGCGGTCGCCCGATTTACACTGCAGCGCCAGCAGGTCAGCCTTGAGAGTTTTGCCCACCCAGCTGTACTGAAGATCCTTTAGCTTCTGAATTTTCTCGTCTGCAACTTTATCGGGCAGGTCATCCGAGACCAGCACGGCGATGCCCGGCTGATGAACGAAGGTCTTCTCATGACGATACAGGACGGTCTCGTCGCCGATTACCAGGGCGCCGTCTCCTGTGCCGATGGTGACCGGTCGGATGGGCGGCGCCAGCGCGTCCTCGAGTTCGCTCCTGACCTCCGCGGCAAGATAGGGGCACTTATCGATGGCTATGCCGCCGGAAGCCAGCTTCATGGCGAAAGCGAAGCACGTGGGCAGGCCGCATTCCTTGCAGTTCTTCTTGCCTCCCTCGGGCAGGCGCTTGACTATA
>JBAZLT010000359.1:0-2507 GCA_041650115.1 Dehalococcoidia bacterium
GTTGGGGCAGCATACGAATAGCCAGGCTGATAGATCCCTGCTGCCAGCAGGCATTGCATCTGCCGCGGCCACCGGTCTGCAATGAATATGCAAAATCAACTTCGAGCTCATTGGAAAAAATATCCTGCTGCCGAGCCGGTGCAATCTGACTGAACAGATCGCTGATATCATCCCTCCCCATGACCGGCAGGCCTTCCGCCGGTCTGAGCTCCCCATCCATGCGAAAAAGGGGTGGCACACCCACGATAAGATGCAGGTCCGAAGCCCTGCTATCGACCGCCAGCTTCAATAAATCATCGATGCGCATTATGAAAGAATCTCTTCTATTGATTTACATTTAATTGAAGTGCAAATAGAACTTCAGTAAAGGAAGATGCACCTACCGAGCTGATCATTACCAGCTTGAATCTCCCTGAATTCCTTAAAGCACGAACGTAATTGAGCATTATCTCTTCGCTGGGAGCAGATCCCTGTATCCTTACCAGGTTCCCATCATCGACGATACTGGTAAGATATATTGTAGCCGGTAATACAGCAAATACCTCTCCCACATCACGATTGATCATGGACCTCTGTTCGGTCAGGTATTTAATAGGAGCATTCAGCCTGTTCAACATCTGTTGATAAGTGTCACGTGTCTTGGTCGCCTCTACAGTCATATCGCGATATTGTTTTTGCAGAGAGTTCAACTGGGCGCTTTTAGCATTCAGTGCCAGCTGCATTTCGGCCGTGCGTTTCACAGTCATCCCGCTCAGCAACCACGTGCCCAGTGCCAGTACTGCGCAGACTAACAGTACGATCAAGGGCAGCCTGTTGCCTACTGCTCCCCCTGCTTTTTCAGCCGGCGCCGCTTTGGGGATAACATTAATATCAACTCTGGTAAGTCTATTGATAGTACGCAATGCCAGCCCCGTGTTAACAATATAATCATTGCTGTCATGTCCGGGGGGGTACGATAGAAGAGGCGGGGCAGCCTTAACAGGATACCCCATGATCATAGAAAGTGTTTCTCGCAATATGCCGCTAACAATGCAGTACGTATTAGTTCCCAAAGCGCCTTCCGGGTGGCCCGAATTGAAGAAATTAACGGTTTTTTCAACCTCTTCCTTAACCATCCTGACTTTATCACCTTCGCTCATGACAGGTGCACCGCCGAATGGCAAACTGCGGATCATCTCAGGTATGCCGTTGTTCATTATAGTGATATCAAACGTATTGGGACGAACATTAACCACTATTGCGGACTTTTCATCGATCACTCGTGACACCGCCAGCGGTCGCAATTCAAGATATTGAATACGCAGTCCGCTAAGCTTGAGGGTATCCACGACGGAATTAACGTTTTCTAAGGGTATACCCAGCAAACAAAGGGCTATTTCATTGTCCGATATTTTCACATCAGTCCACGAAGTGTACAGCGAAGAAAGAGGCACTGGAATTGCCCTGGCCATTTCTTTCCTGGCGGCTTCAGCCATCAAAGCGCGGTTGAGCTTGGGAATATACACCACGCGATAGATCGACTGCATCCCGCTTACACTGGCGGTCACATCCTTATCACGAATACTGTTCTGTGCCAGAACCATGCTGATAACCTGGCTGACATGCGCCTTTTCAAATACTATACCGCCCTGCACCCACCCAGCCTCCAACGGTGCTTCCCCAGCAAAAACTACTCGCTTACCCTTCACCAGGGTAATTTTCACGAGGCTGTCTTCTATATTTATAGTAATCATGCAACGTTTACGGGCTAAATCAGTTGTTACAATAAATCATCAGGTCTACAGACGCACTGTCCAGTTCTCCATATACTGGAGCCGGCCTGATTGTGACACTGGTAAATTGAGATGAAGGTATCTTATTGCCCACGGCAATCAGGAAATTTTGAAAGTTGGCGACCTGTCCGGTCAGACTTAGCGAATAGCTGAGGACAGGGTACTCCGTACCAAGTATCTTGTTTAAGGAATGAGACACGCTCATATTAACTATGGTTAGATCATTTTCCCATGCCAGATCCATAATGATTTTCGATACTTCGGGGTTGTCCCCAACCTTTTTATACTGCAGCGCGGCATTTTCAACCTCAGCTTTTAATTTCGCTGCTTCATCTGCAGCAGGAGGCTGAGCGGTCATCCTGGCTTTGATTAAATCAAGCTGAGACTGCACCTGGTCTAACTGTGATTGAACTGAAGCCTGCTGTGACACCTGTTGGACATAATCTGTAACCATGGGAACCATGACGATTAAAAACAATGCAAGAATAAGAATAATCCAAACGGACGTGCTGAGACGCGGCAGGCGTTGCCAGATATTCGTTTTGACTGTTTTCGGCGCTTCTACAGGTGATGCCACTATCTTCTATTCTTGAGTTATTTATTCCTATTATACATTATACCTTTAATGTGAACTCAAGGACGGCATTTAGCGGTGATCGTAGCCTAAAATTGTTGTTGTCGAAATTCCTCCTCCGCCTGCAGGGCCTCCACCCAAACCCCAACCCGGCGGCCAGG
>JBAZLT010000360.1:0-2502 GCA_041650115.1 Dehalococcoidia bacterium
GAGGGGCAGACCTCGATTTTAGGCGCCCTGGTATCTTTGAATCCCTCCGCAAGTATGATGTCGTAGCCGTCGCCAAGCAGACGGACGGTTTCCTCCAGCGCGGGCTCATGGTCGAGTTTATTAAAGATGGTTACCCTCGTAGGTGAGCTGATGGCGATGGCGTCGCTGCCAGCCTTAGAATAGCGCCAGGTGTCCTTGCCCGGCGCGTCAAGATCGATTGTCTGGTGGGTATGCTTTACAGCGGCCACGCGATAGCCGCGCGTTTTGAATTCAGCGATGAGCTTTTCCATGATAACCGTCTTGCCCACCCCCGATTTCCCAACTATAGCTATAACCGGCACCATACGGGTCACCTCGCTACAACGTTTCTTCTGAATCGGTCAGCAACTGCACCTTCAATATATCTCCCGGCCGAACCAGCGGGCAGTCCTCCGGGACGATAGCCAGGCCGTTCGCTCCAGCCATCGAGGTCAGTATGCCCGAGCCCTGAGCGCGGTTAACGGACGCCTTCCAGCCGTCTCCCGTTCTGGAGACGTGAACGCGTGCGAAGATGCGGCGCGCATCAACGTTAACAATCTCCTGATCTATGGCGGCGTAGATAACCGGCCTGCTGTATTTAAAAATACCGCGCATCTTCAGAATGGCGGGCCGTGCGAACTGCTCGAATGTTATCATAGAGCTGACCGGATTTCCCGGCAGCCCCAGGTGAGGAACCTCCCTGCCCTGGTCAGCTTTCAACGTACCGAAAGCGATGGGCTTGCCCGGCTTCATACGCACAGTCCAGAAGTCGACGTTTCCCATCCGGGCCAGAACGTCTTTAACCACGTCGTAATCCCCTTTCGAAACCCCGCCGGAGGTTATCAGCATGTCTGCGTTCAATCCATGCCTTATTTTCTCCTGGAGTGAAGCGAGGGTGTCCCTGCCGATGCCGATTATCCTGGCGACGCCGCCGTATCTGGCGATATTGGCCGCGATGGTATAGCTGTTGCTGTCGTAGATCTGTTCCGGCGCCAGGGTCTTTCCAGCCGGACACAGCTCGTCGCCGGTGGATAGAACCGATACCACCGGACGACGGATAACAGGCGCATTCTCATGTCCCAGCGAGGCCAGTATGCCTATGTCTGCGGGGAGTAAGGAGCTGCCTTTTGTCAGCACGACCTCACCGGCGCGAATGTCTTCACCCCTGGACCGCACATTAAGGCCGGTTTCAGCTGGCTCCAGTATCCCGATGATGTCCAGCGGCTTTTTATCTTTTTTTCGCGTAGTCTCATCGGTATTTTCAAATTGAACAACCGCGTCAGCGCCTGCCGGCAGAGGCGCACCTGTCATGATGCGCACAGCTGTCCCGTCGATTACTTTGACCGATGCGGTATGTCCTGCCGCAACCTCTCCAATCACCTTGAGGATAACAGGACTCTGGTTTCCGGCGCCGTATGTGTCACGGGATCTTACGGCGAATCCGTCCATGGCAGAGTTATCATGCGGTGGGATATCGAACTGAGCCACCACATCTTCGGCCAGCACCTGTCCCAATGCAGAAAGGATCGGTTTGCTCTCTGGTTCCAGCACATGCACGGTATTCAGTATTCTTTTTAATGCATCTTCAACAGGAATCATAGGGCACAATGACCTCCGGACAGGATGGTATTATGTTGGCGGCCAATACAAATGTCAAATTGAGTTAATCGGGCTATCAATCGTAATATCAGTCCTGCGGGGTCTCCATTTTGCGCAGTTCAGCCCTTAAGAGTTTGCCCAGCAGGTTTTTAGGCAACGCATCGATGAACTGAATCGTCTTGGGCACTTTGTAATTTGGTAATTTCATTTTACAGTAGGCCAGTATTTCGGCAGCGCTGATCATTTCATCCTTGCGCAGCACGCAGAAAGCCTTTAGCTCCTCTCCATAAACCTCATCCTTGACACCGATAACACCCGCCTCAAGTATCTGTGGTATTTGCAGCAGGACCTCTTCAACCTCACGCGGGGATACGTTTTCGCCGCCCCTGATAATGATGTCCTTTTTGCGGTCGGTGATATAGAAGTAGCCATCCTCGTCCATGTAGCCGACATCTCCCGTGTGAAGCCAGCCGTTGCGGAGGGCGACGGTGGTCTCCTCAGGCATATTCCAGTAGCCTTTCATAAGCGTGGGCCCTTTGACTGCAAGTTCGCCGGTCTGGCCGGGAGGCAGCTCGTTATCCCGGTCATCGAATATCTTGATGGTATCAGCCTTTATCATGCAGACGCCGATGGACCCATATTTCGGGGGTTTGTTGGGCATATTGCCGCAGGTTGTGGCGCCGGTCTCAGTCATGCCCCAGCCTTCGTAGATATACGTGCCGGTCTTTTCCTTCCACTTTTTTCCCACCTCGGGAGGCAGGGGGGCCGCCCCGCAGGCGCACTCCTGCAAAGAGCTCAGGTCATACTTATCGAAGTCAGGCTGATTGAGCATCATGATATACATGGTCGGCACGCCTGAGAAATTGGTGATGCGGAACTCCTGGA
>JBAZLT010000361.1:0-2501 GCA_041650115.1 Dehalococcoidia bacterium
CGACCGCATGGTCACCATCGACGAGCTGGCCGGGATAACCATCAGGATATCCGGCAAAAATATCCAGATCAAACACGACCTGTCCAGGCCCCAGGGCGTCAGGGGCCGGAACGCCGACCTGACGCTGGTTAAAAAGGTATTGAACTGGGAGCCGTCCATCAGCCTGGAAGAGGGCATGAAAAGGACCTACGACTGGGCCAAAGAGCGGTTCTCGGAGCTCGAGAATATCTGAGACTAACACGGGCATTTACCTGGCGAGAGGAAACGTATGAAGATACTGGTCATGGCCTCGACAATAGACCTCAAGAACAAGATGGGCTGCACCCCGGCCTGGTGGCAGCTCCTTAAAGCCCTCTACGAGGAGGGCAACGAGGTCACCGTCATCCCCTACATGGGCATACCCGTGGAGAGCCTGTGGTGGAAGACATACGACAATCCCTGCGCACAAGAGAGCATCATGTACAACTCATTCCTGGAGCTGCGCAAGCGGGGCGGCCAATCTCCCAGCCAAAAATCATTTATCTCGCCCGTCGCCGACCTGCTGATCAGGCACCACGTCAGGCCTAAATGGGCCGGGCACCTGAGAAAAATACTGTCCAAAGAGAAATTCGACCTGTTGTTCATGATGAGCATACCGCTCAACCATATCACGGGCATCCCCTCCAGCGTGAGGAAGGAGTTCGGTATACCGGTGGTCTACTACGACGGCGACATGCCCACCATCCTGCCCAAATATACCATCAGCCGGGGATTCAAGTTTAACTACTACGAGGGCGCCGACCTGACCGAGTACGACGCCTTCCTGACCAACTCCGCCGGCGTCATACCCGACCTGGAGAAGATGGGCGCGCGCAACGTGCAAGCCCTCTACTACGGCATCGATCCCGGCCTGGTGACGCCCGCCGAGATGGAGAAGGATATCGATATCGCCTTCTTCGGCTACGGCAGCGACTTTCGCGAGGAATGGATGGAGAAGCTGATCACCATACCCAGCCGCGAGATGCCCGACGTCAGCTTCGCCGTGGCCGGCGGCAATTTCGGCATCGACCTGGGCCGGGCGAAGATGATCGGCGACCTCTCCTACAGCCAGTGGAGGCAGTTCTCCTGCCGCAGCAAGATCAACCTCAACATCACGAGGTGGTCGCATACCAGTATTTTCGCCTCGTCGACCTCCCGTCCCTTCGAGCTGGCCGCCTTCGGCTGCTGCATCGTCTCGCAGCCCTACAACGGCATCGAGCAGTGGTTCGATATCGGCAAAGAGATGTACGTGGTGAACAGCGCGGAAGAGGCCGTCCAAACCTACCGGCGGCTGCTCGAGGATAAGGACGCGAGGGAAAGGGCCGGCCGCGCCGCCAGGGCGCGCATACTGAAGGAGCACACCTTCAATCACAGGGCGGCACAGCTGATGGATATCGTAAAGAACCTTAAGCAGTCCTGACGATCCCCCCTCAAAGGGCGGGAAGGTCGCATCTTTCATTCAATTGCACTAATATATCTATCTATGACAGCGGAAAGAAACTCCAGGCCCCGGGTCTTCCTGGAACACACGGACAGCGATGTTAAAGCATCGCTGCAGCGCGGCCTGCAGTATATCGACTGGGACCGCTTCATAGACGCCAAATCCACCGTTTTCATCAAGCCCAACTTCACCTTTCCCCGCCACATAGAGGGGGTTACCACCTCTCCCGAACTGCTGCGCAGCCTGCTGCAGCTGTTGAAGGGAAAGGCGGGACGGGTGATAGTGGGTGAATCGGACGGCGCCAACCATGCCTTCACCGCGAAGGAGTCCCTGGCCGGCCATGGCATGTTCGATATCTGCAAAGAGGAGGGCGCCGAGGCCGTCAGCCTCTCTAAGATGCCCTCCAGCATGATCGAATCGTCCGTGCTGGGCAAGAAGGTGAAGGTGCAGTTGCCCGACCTGCTGCTCAACGACGTCGACTGCTTCATATCGGTGCCCGTTTTCAAGGTGCATGCCATGACCACCGTGACGATGAGCCTGAAGAACTCGTGGGGCTGCCTTCCTGATACCATGAGGTGCCTCTTGCACCAGGACCTGGCGCACAAACTGGCGCTCATCGCAGGACGGCTCAAGCCGCGCATCGTGATAATCGACGGCCTGTATTCGCTCAACAGGCATGGACCGATGTACGGGGAGCCGGTCAAAACCGACCTGCTGCTGGTCTCCGACAACACCGTGGCGGCCGATGCGCTGGGAGCGTCGCTGATGGGATTCAACGCCCGCAGCATAAAGCACATCTCCCTGGCGGAGAGGGCCGGGCTGGGGCCTCTCTCACCGTCGGAGATGGAGATTAACACCGACTGGAGCAAATACCGGCGCCAGTTCAAGGTCGAGCGCACGCTCATCGACGGGTTATCCAGCCTGCTCTTTCACAGCGGGCTGCTGGCCAGGCTGGTAATGGACTCCGCCCTCACGCCGCTGATATACAAGGTCGTGGGATTATTCAGGTCGCCGGATGAAAAAAGGGTTGCGGGACAGCTGG